>CAYXFO010000229.1:4991-5498 GCA_964464255.1 uncultured Pirellula sp. | reverse complement strand
GATTTTCCCTACTCGGCATCGAGCAACTCTTCCACTTCACCGAATGCTAGCCAACCGAGTGCGAAGTGGGACCCCAAAACCGGAACCTGGCAAACTGGGGGCTTTACGCCCACCTACCCTCAGTCCAAGTAAAGGTGGAGTAGCTTAACAGTCGATCAGCCATAAGACGGTGCAGTGTATTTGCACGTGCGCTGATTAGACTTGGCCAGGGAATGGCCCAGATTGAGTTTTCACAGGGAAGTGAGACCGAGATGTTATCCACTATGGAAACCATTCGCCCGGGGTTGACGTGTCGGTCGGGATCGAATGCTTTGCGGTCTTTGTGCCGCGCTCTCTCGGTTGCTGTTTCGATCGCTGCAGTATGCATCCTCTCGGCTCCGATGCAGGCGCAGGAAGAGGAGCCCGATGGGGTTCCGTCGACTCGCAGACTGATCACTAAAAAATTCGAGCGTATGCAGATGATCGCGAACACTTCGCAGGTCATCGCCCTGAACCAAGTGATCGACA
>CAYXFO010000229.1:0-4981 GCA_964464255.1 uncultured Pirellula sp. | reverse complement strand
ACACGGTGCAGGTGTACAACGACACGATCATTTATGCGAAACCGACCAGTCGCTCGGAGATTCTCATCTCTGCGATGGCAACCGGGGTAAGCCAGATCGACTTGAAGACTCGCGACAACGAAACGTATTCCCTAGAGATCGTGGTGACTGGCGATGCTCGGGAGTTGAAAGCAATTCTGGCCGAACAATTTCCTTCTGCAACTTTGGAAGTGATGCCGATCCAGGAGGCAGTGATCATCTCGGGGCAGGTGACTGCAGACGAGCATGTCGAGCAGGTAGTGCGGATTGCGGAGCAGTATTATGAGAACGTGATCAATCGAGTTGAAGTCATCGGTGTTCACACGATCATGCTCCATACGCAGGTAATGGAGGTTTCGAGAACGAAGTTGCGGGAACTCGGTGTGGATTGGGCTTCGTCTTGGAACGACGACGGGATTGTTTCCTCGGTTAGCGGATTGATCGCGCCGGGAGGTACCGGAGCCACGATCACGAGTGCGGCTCGTGAGACCGTTCGTTTCGAAGTCGTCACCGATAATAACACTTTCTTCGGTTTCATCCGTGCTCTCAAGCAAAACAACATGGCCAAGGTTCTTGCTGATCCAACGGTGGTTGCGATCGATGGAAGACCAGCCAGTTTTAATTCGGGTGGGGAGTTCCCGATATTGGTCCCTGCGGGCATGGGACAGGTCGGGGTTGAATTTCGCGAATATGGAACTCGGCTTGATTTCGTAGCGAAGGTTCGTGGTGATGGCCGAATTTGGCTGGAAGTCCGTCCGATGATCACTGAGATCGACCCCGGCCGTACCGTAACGCTCGGTGGAGTGAGTGTACCTGGCCTACGAAGTCGCTTCGTGGAAACGGCAGTCGAACTCAAAGCGGGCGAGACACTGGCTTTGGCTGGATTGCTTCAAATGAGAACGGAATCGGAGACGGTCGGTATTCCCTGGGTATCGGATGTTCCCTACTTGGGAGCATTGTTCCGCAGAAACCGCGAAATTCAGAACGAGGTGGAACTTCTGATCATGGTCACTCCGAATTTCGCAGGTCCCATGCAACCCGAAGAAGTTCCCTGCGGTGGACCTGGCTACAACAGTACTTCTCCGCTGGACTCGGAATTGTACGGCAAAGGCTACATCGAGGTACCGAATACGTCGCCACCGATGCCGCAGGGAACAACGATGGAAATGGTTCAACCGGGAACCACTGTCACTCCGACATCTGCTCCCCGCATGAATCGCTGAGACACCTACGGTAGTAAGACTAACGCAACAAGTCAGAAACGGACAGTCGTATGAGTAACGTGCTTCGAGTAGCGATCGTTGATCCGAATGATCAATCGCGAGAGATTCTGAAAGACATTCTCGTCAGCATAGACATTGTTTGGTTGGATGCCGAATGCTCGCGCTACGAGTTCTTTCCCGATGTGATCGAGACATCCAAGCCGGACTTGGCGATCGTCAGTCTGGACAGCAACGTTGAACGGGGCTTGGGTCTGATCGAGCGTTTGCGAAGTTCGTATCCGAAATGCAACCTCTTCGCGATCTCCAAGAGCGCCGATGGTCAGCTTATTCTGAAAACCATTCGGGCAGGTGCGAAGGAGTTTTTGACATCTCCCGTCGAAGTCGAAGAACTGTACGCTGCCCTAGAGCGACTGCTTCAAGAAAAATATTCAGGGGGAGACAGTCGGGCTCGCGGTTGCAAAATGATCGCAGTCGCGGGTGCAACGGGAGGTGTTGGCTGCACCGCTATCGCCGTCAATATCGGGTGCAACATTGCAAGAAATCCGGAAAACACCGTCGCCCTTGTCGATTTGGATCTGGCGTTGGGAGATGCCGACGTATTCCTCGATTCCATTCCGGATTACAGTTTGGTGGATGTTACGGAAAACGTTGCCCGTTTGGACTTTCAACTTCTTCGCAAGTCGTTGACCAAACACTCTTCGGGACTGTATCTCCTGCCGCGGCCAGTTCAACTTCAGGATCTCGATCTAATCACTCCGGAAACTCTCCGCAAAGTGTTCGGGCTACTACGAGCATCCTTCTCGCATGTGGTCGTCGATCTTTCGAAATCTTTCAGCCAGGTCGACCTTACTGCACTGGAATTATGCAATGAAGTACTGCTGATCGTGCAATTGGATCTGCCTTGCCTACGAAACATGGTGCGGGTGCTAGTCAGTTTGCAGCAGATGGATACTATCCGCGACAAGGTCAAGGTCGTTGTCAACCGAGTCGGTCTCGAAAGTGGACAGATCAGCCTCAAGAAGGCGAAAGAGACCATCGGCCGCGAAATTTTCTTCCAAATTCCAAACGATTATCGCACGATGATCGAGATGCGAAACAACGGGCAACCACTCATTGAACAAGCACCCAAAGCGGCAATCACACAAGCGGTCATGCAGATGACGGACCTGCTCATTGGAGCAGTAGAGGATGCCGAGGCTCAAGAGGACAAGTCGGGACCTGAAAAATCTACAGCCCAGACGTGGCTAAACTTCTGGCCAGGCAAAGCCAAGAATTCAAAGACCAAGTAGCGAAAATTAGCAATTGCTACAATCGGTATTCTCGTCAAGATCCATGTTCCGACGGTTCCCTTTTCTCGCGGATTAAGCAATTCCTAGGAATTGGCCTCTATTTGCTCGGCATACTTGGGACGGGCATTTCGCCCGAATACCATCCTTCGCGAATGAGCAACGATTTTGAACGGTGTGCGCAGCCAAGCAGCGGTCTCGAACTCTGAATCGCAGTTCCGAAATGTCGACGGAGGCATCGCCAATGATGTCGTCAGTCGAATCGAGGAGTCGGTGGATTGGCTGCAGGAAGCTCCACAACGCGAACTGAGCCAACTTGGAAACGGCATCTCCAGCTCGCATGTCGAGACAACTATAGCTATTTCCGTGGTCATTCCCGTATTCAATGAACGCAACACCGTTGCGAAAGTGATTGAACGGGTCGCTTCGCTGCAGATCGAGAAACAGATCATACTGGTCGACGACGGCAGCACGGACGGGACTCAGCAGATACTCTCGTCATACATCGGCCGAAAGGGCGTTGAGGTGATCCTCCATCCGCATAATCAGGGAAAAGGAGCAGCACTCAAGAGCGGATTTCAGCGAGCTCGAGGCGAGGTAGTCATCGTCCAAGATGCCGATCTAGAGTACGATCCTAACGATATCCTGCGTGTTGTAGCACCTATTCTCGAAGGGCGATCCGAAGTTGTCTACGGATCCAGGTACCTCGCAAACAGTGTGCAAGATCCATCGGTCATCCATCGATTGGGAAATTGGTTGCTCACCCAGTTCAGCAACTGGATGACATGCAATCGACTCACCGATATGGAAACCTGTTACAAGGCGATCCGCAGAGATATTCTTCAATCCATCGATATCGAGCAGCGACGCTTCGGCTTCGAACCGGAAATCACAGCCAAACTTGCGCGTCGCGGGCATCGAATCTTTGAGGTGCCGATCTCCTACCGAAGCAGGTCCTGGAAAGACGGCAAGAAAATCGGTTTCAAGGATCTGATCAACACTCTCTGGTGCATTGTCCGTTATCGCTTCAGCTGACGCTCATCGACCAAGAACGCTTGCAGGATCGAGTCCTGTTCCGGTTCAAAGTCATTATCGAAACAAACAACGAGAAGGCGCTTTCCTTCGTTAGGCGACGGCCCCCACGCGAGCCCTTCCGGTTTCTCGGGTGTCGCATCTCCCGACAGTCCATATTCCGGGAGCATCAAATCGATTAGCAGTCGCTTGCTCATTGCGCGATGCCCCTCGGGAATGCCATTTCGGAACGACGACACACTCGAAACGTCGGTAGCCTGGGATGCATCCACCAAATAAATATGCTTGATCTTCGCTTTATTTCCCGCCTTGCTGTCCCGCTCCAGAGCCAGAAACCGCTGATCGTCGATCGCCAATACTTCGCTGAGTCCAGTGGATTCGTCATCGAGTAGATACAACCACTCTTTCGTTCCTCCGTTTTGGAGATCGTAAACGAGCCAGCGAGTCGCTAGCCCAAGACACTTGCTGTTCTCAATGCGACCATCCTGAACCAAAGGCCCCTGCATGGCCGCAACCAGCCAACGATTATCGGGCGAGAGGCTGATCCCTTCTATGCCGCGATTCGTAAAAGTGCCCCGCGTCATCGGTGGCGACAGTTTTTCGCTCAACCGAAAATGATCGGGAATGGGAAGACTCTTCTTAAGAAGGCCGTCCCGATCAAACCAGTCGATGCTCGGACCATACTCATCGCTGACCACAAAGAGATTTTCAGCACTCCTCCGAATGCCCTCCGGATCCAAACTTGGTGCGTGCCCTGAGCCGTCCCACTCCTTCATCGGCTCCAGACTTCCCATTAGGCTACGACCCTCGTGATCCCGGAGCAGCGTTGTGTTGATTAACTCGAGCCTTCCTCGGGATGGAACGTTGTCAGCCGAAAATTCTATTTCATGAAATCGACATTTGAATGAGGCAGCCCCGTCTCCAGCTCCACGATCCGAAAGAACAAAGTACCGATCCTTGTTACCACTGTACTCGATCGCTGAAAAGCCTCCGAACGCGTTATGTGGCGTGCCGGTTTCCAACGTTCCATCCAAACCGCTTTTGTCCTTGGCGGTTCCCGGGATTCGTACTGTTCCCACCAAGCTCACTTGAGCAATTCCCAGATTGGATACCCCTGAGAGACAGAAGAAGCCGAAACAAAATGAAACCCAATGGCGATCAGTCATTGTTGGAAAGCCTCTTGTAACTCGATTTCTGTACTTATACCAACGCCATGAAAAAACAGAGGAGTTGGAATTCGCTTCCAACTCCCCTTAATGGAACTGTGAGACGCCGATCCAATCGATGATTATTCGATCGTGAAGACGTCGCCATAGTCACGCGTGCACATCGCAACGAAGGCAGGGCCCGCCATGTTCGAGGCGATGAATTGAACCGATCCATCGGCGAACACGAAATGACCGCCAGATCCGTGGAATGCAT
>CAYXFO010000228.1:0-7357 GCA_964464255.1 uncultured Pirellula sp. | reverse complement strand
GCCCAAGACATATGCGGGCGTCTTGCGCCCGTTCCGCAAGTCCATGCAGCACCTCCGTAAACAGAAAAGGTGTCCGTTTCGGCAATCACCATGGTGTTCGAGGTTCCGTCAGTCACATCTCGCAGTTTGGTCTGCAGTGTGGCTGCAAAGACGCCTGCGAAATCTGACGCTGGTCGCTCTGTAAAACCTTGAGCATTCCAAGGAGCCCACGGTCCCAGAATGGCGTCGGTCCACCAATGGAACCCTTCGCTACCCGCATAGCTTGTGGTCGCAATGTTGTGGGCTTGAAAAACTCTGGTCACACCAGCGTCGGAGGGGCACTGCAACGTGGGGAGCTGTGTACTGACCACCGGTTGGTTCCAGGCAGGCAAGCTGAAGTTGATGTTGCTATAAAGCGGTTGTTGTTCCATCTGAGGCAGAATCGAGGTCAACCAGGTATGGTGGTAAGGACGCGTAAAGACGGGGTCTTGGGTCCATGGCCGCGGGTGCTTGCCCGGACCATAATTCACCCCCATTGGGAAGGTCTTGTTAGCGCTCTCGTAGTTCAAGAGAGCCAAAGCAATCTGACGAATGTTATTACCGCACGACATTCGCCGTGCTGCTTCCCGTGCCGCTTGAACAGCTGGCAGAAGCAAACCAACCAAGATCCCGATGATCGCGATCACAACCAGTAATTCCACTAGCGTGAATCCGCGACGAGTGGAGTGCTTACCTGTACTCATCGAAGAACCCTTTTTAGAATAGACGAAGAATTGCGAGCCAGAACCACTTTCAACCGTCGATCGACTTCCCACAATGGTGGAACACAATGGTGGAACACAATGGTGGAAATCGACGGACTGGGTCATTCCGTGGTCCGGACTGCGAGAATGAATCTAATAATCCTACAAATTTCCTTTCACGCGCGTCAATGATTTTTTGCAGGTCTTGCCATTTATCTTACGAATATTTCCCAAGTCGGCATTTACCGTTCCCCATTCACCCCTTAGCTCACCAGTGCGTTTAGTCTCCTCATGAAGCCGCATTCGAGGCGTCCCCCCGATTCCAAAGCCACCAAACGCAGCCCACTTCGACTGCTTGTCTTGTTGGGGATCTTGATTTTTTTGGCAACTTATGCCTGGCGAAATTTCGAGTATTCCCGCGGGATTGCTAGGGTCGAGGAGCTGTTGAGATCGGAAGAGAACCACACCGCCATCGCACAGGTCGAGAAACTTCACGCCCGTTTTGGGGATCAACTTCGATTGCGACTGCTTCTTGCTCAAGCCTATAGACAGTCGGATCAGAAAGGCCCCTTCCTCCGGCAATTGGAACTTGGCCAAGCCATAGGACTCGATGCCGAGACGATCCAGGGAGAGAAACTTCTCTTCGAGGCTCAGTCAGGAAACATGCCAGATGCGGAGTCTCAGATCAGTCGATGGATGCAGGATAATGTTCTGGCATTCGACGCTGCTGCACGTTCCTTGGTGTTCGGTATGCTTCGGAAACAGGATTTCGAGTCCGCGAATCGCTTCCTCGCACTTTGGGAGCAGCAATTCCCCGACTCGCCTTGGATTCCTACCTTTCGAGGAATGCAGTACATCGCCCGTCGCGACTGGAAGAATGCGTTGGCAGAATTGGAGCCAGCGTTAAAAAAACACCCCGACTTCGTGCCCCTGTACCTTTACTCAGGACAAGCATATCAAGGGGACCAACAATTCGAAGCGGCGGCGAAACAGTTCGAGCGGTATCTGAGCAGCGACCCGGAAAACCTGTATGGATGGCTAAACTACTCCGAAGTCTTGCGCAAACTCGGACGAACCGATGAGTCCCTCGAGAAACTTCAACCCCTGTTGCATTCAACGAAATTGCCGATCACTCTTCAATTGCAGATCGCGAAACTCTACCTTGATGTCCAAACTCCCCAGAAGGCGATCGATATCCTTGCCAAAGCTGCAGTGACATGGCCTGAAGACGTAGAAATCGCTTCGACACTCAGTCAAGCATACCAAAGACTCGGAAACGTAAAGCTCTCAGAGAAATACGCGCAGATCGCCGACGAGGGCCAAAAGCAAACCATGGATGCCGATCGCATGCTTTTCGAATTGATGAGCAATCCAAATCGAACCCCTCAGCAATGCTACGAACTTGGACACCTGCTTCTTCATAAGAAATCGCGCGAAAATGGTCTTCACTGGCTTGAAGCTGCGATCAAACTTGACGATCGATTTGTCCCAGCACATCGAGACATGGCTCTCTACTATGAACGAATGAACGAACCGCAACGGGCTACTGTCCATCGCCGATTTATTCCGACCGAGCAGCCATGACGACCTTGCTGCGTAAGATTTCGAGGCGACAATCCGTTCCAATGTGGAATGCCCGTCCTTGGTTGCGGTGCCTGTTACTGGGCGCAGCTTCCTTGAGCATGCTCAGTTGCAAGGACACAACTCCCGGTTCGCAGAACGCTTCACCCGCGGACTATTCCGCGTTGCCCAAGAAAGAAAAACCCGCGAGTTTTCTTCGCTTCCTTGAAGTCGAAGGCTCGTTGCCCCAATGCTCTTTTCGCGATGGCAGTGAGCAACAGCTATTCTCTTTGATTGAAACCACCGGAGGCGGTTGCGCCCTACTCGATTACGATCGCGATGGACAACTCGATATCGTGCACGCTGGCGGTGGCTTCCCCGACCTCAAACTGGAAAAGCTATCTGGCTATCCTGGGAATCTTCATCGCCAGCGCAACGCATGGAAGTTCGATCATTGTGGATCTGAGGCACACATCGACTTTTCGCGATCGTTTAACTCAGCCGTGATCGCTGCCGATTACGACAACGATGGCTTCACCGATCTCCTGGTCACCGGTTTCGATGCCTTGCAGTGCTTTCGAAACCAAGGAGACGGCACGTTTGAGCAAGTTCGTGTCTTCGAGGATTCAACGTGGAGCAGTTCGGCTGCATTCTTCGACGCGGATCAAGATGGGGACTTGGATCTCTATGTGGTCCACTATGCGGACTGGTCTTGGAGGAATAATCCGTTCTGTCCCTCGCAAACCGACCCCAACCGCCGCGACTATTGCGGCCCTACCGATTTTCGCGGCCTTCCCGATCGCGTCTATGAGAACCTCGGCGATGGTACCTTTGCACAGCGAACTCCTGAAGGCCTCGGGGATGAATCGCTGCGAGGACTTGGCGTCATCGCCGCCGATTTGGACGGCGATCGGGACACCGATCTTTATGTCACGAACGATGTCGAACCGAATCTGCTCTATCGGAACGACGGCCCCTTTCGCTGGACCGAACTCGGGCGACGAGCGAGCGTAGCAACCAACGATCAAGGACGTGCCGAGGGAAGCATGGGGGTCGCCATCGGGGATTACAACAACGACCAGAAGTTCGATCTGTGGGTCACGAATTACGCCGATGAATACTGTGCCCTCTACAAAGGTATGGGCCGGATGAGTTTTTCGTACGCAACCAATGCTGCTCGAATACCTGTCACCGATGAACGGTCCGTCGGATGGGGGACCCAATTGGCCGATTTCGATCTCGATGGCGATGAAGACATCGTAATCATCAATGGTCACTTGGAACGCTATTCGCCTTACCACGACCAACGTCCCCAACTTCTCGAAAACATCGATGGCAAGTATTTTGTACTCGGCGCCTTGGACTCGAAGTTCTTCCAAACACCCCAACCAGGTCGTGGCCTTGCCACCGGTGACATAGATCGCGATGGTCGAATCGACCTGGTTGTTACTCGCATCAATGCGAACTGCGGTCTGATCCGAAACGAGTCTCAGGGGCAGGGAGCCTATCTCTCCGTTCGCTTGGTGGGGACTCAATCCAATCGGGATGCGATCGGTACGGTTCTCACCTTGAAAGTCGGCGAGCGATCATGGATTCGACAGATCGCAGGTGGCGGATCCTACGCTTCAACAAATGACTTATCGGTTCATTTCGGAATCCCTGCCGAAGCGACCGCTGCACAGAAACAGGGAACATCGCTGCCGGGTACCGCTTCCCTCCGCGTCGATTGGCCAAGCGGACAGACAACGGAGGTTGCCGTCCCAAAGCTCGATACGGAGATGCTGATCATCGAAGGAGAGTAGATGGCAAAGGTTCATTTTTGAGCCTTGCCGCTACCGGCAGTGAAACGGGCCATGGCCTTGAGCGTTGAGGGCCCCACATGATGCTCGATCCCCTCAGCATCGTTTGCTGCATCTTCTGGAGAGACCCCCAAGGCCAGCAGAAAATCGTACACCGCTTGATGTCGCTCCTTGCAGCGCCTCGCAAGCCGCTTGCCCGCCGCAGTAAGTACGACCGGACCGTAGGGCTCGCTCTCTACCAAGCCATCTCGTTTGAGGCGAGCGACGGTTCGGTTGGCCGTCACATGACTGACCCCAAAGTGCGCTGCGATTTCCTTCAATCGACACTCCCCATCGGCCTCGATCAAATGGGCGATGGCTTCGACGTAATCTTCCGCCAATTCCGTGGCATGTTCCTTGCGCACGCTGGCGTGTTGCTGGGCTGGTTGACCTTTTTTGGGCACAATAAACCACTTCCAAACGGATTTCTCTCGAGCGACTTTCTGTTGAGCTACATTCTTGCCAACTCAACGGTAAACGGAAGGCTACAACTCATCGTAATTCCGCGCTGCGACTCCCGCCAGATCTAGCCCGAATTGCGCGGTCCGCCAGCTTGACACAATTGTAGCATCGGCTACATTTTTTGTAGCACAGGCTACATGATTACAGCGCGTATAGATTCCCGGCAGACCTGGTTTGGAAGGAGGTTGCGATGAGGCGGAAGCGTTGCGGTTTCACCTTGGTGGAGTTGTTGGTGGTCATCGCGATCATTGGGATCCTCGTCAGCCTGCTGCTGCCAGCCGTTCAAGCAGCCCGGGAAGCAGCCAGACGCATGAGCTGCCAATCCAATATGCGACAACTCGGTTTGGCCCTATTCAATTATGAATCGGCGCTCAAGACATTCCCTCCGTCGTACATTTCCGAAACGCGGCACTCGCTTCGCGACCCGACAACCTTCGACGGTCCCAATGGATTCGCTTGGGGCGCATTGATCCTGCCCCAGCTTGAGCAGCAGCCTATCTACCAACGACTCGTCTTCACCGAGCCCTGCTGGACCTTTTTCCAAGGTGATGCGATCCAAACTCGCATCCCGACGTTTCTATGCCCATCGGCGAGCCAAGGGGATGGGCCGATCCGCGTGCGAAACAATCGTGGAGTCGATGTGCTGTTCGGTCGAGCGACCTACGTAGCCAACGCAGGACAAGAAGAACCATGGGGATACTCCATCGAAGACGTTTCGAGCCTGGCAGATGGCCCGCTGTTTCGCAATTCTCGAATCCGCGTGCGCGATGTCACGGACGGATTGTCGAACACCGTATTCCTCGGAGAGCACTCACCGATCCTCAGCGACAAAACCTGGGTTGGGGTCGTTCCAGGGGTACAGGTCTGCACCAATAACCCACAACGCTTTCCGATCACCGAATGCGATCAGGCCGCAACACTCGTCAACGTACATAGCGGTCCAGCATCCGATGAGATCGATCCGATCACTGGTTTCGCACCGATCCATCCGCCCAACAGCCCGCTGGCCCACGTTTGCCAAATGTTTTCGGAGCATGGAGCGGCCGCCAATGTCAGCTTCGGGGACGGGAGCGTCCGAGTGATCTCCGCTCATATCCACCAACCAACCTGGGCAGCACTCTCGAGCCGCAACAAGGGAGACATGATTTGGAATCTCGACGACTAAGGAACGGACTTCTCGGCCTTGCCTTCGTTGCTCTGACAGGCTTCGCGGGGATTCTTGTCTGGCAGGCTTGGAACCGACCCGCAGTAGTCCAGTACGACAACTTGAAGTACATTCAACTCCTGCGGACTGCATGCTCGAGCCAGCGCGAGGATCAACTCGAGGGCGTTCGTCGGGCGGTCTCGGAACGTCGACAGTCGGGCCAAATGTCCGATGCGGAGTGGGAAGAATTCGAGAAGATATTCGCCATTGCCCGGCAAGGGGACTGGCACTCTGCCGATCGACAAGCGTATCGTCTGGAACAAGGGCAACTCAACCGACATCGCCCTTAGCGATAGTAGGAGCCCCAAAATCCCCCCTGGCGTTAGCCGCAGTTTTTCGGTTTTGGATAGGCTATCCATTCAATCATTCACTAATCGGAGTCCATGCGTGATGAATCGCGTTTGTTTTGGTTGCGCTCTTGCATCCACTTTTCTCTCGTTGCTGACCGGATCGGTATCCGCTCAAGAGGTTCAGCCCGGAGATGAACAACTCCGTTTGAACGAAATCCAAGTGATCGGAACGCACAACTCCTATCACCTTGCCCCCGTCCCCAAGGTCATGGAACTGATTGCGGTCAGCGGTGCGGAGACGGCTCGAGGAATCGACTACACGCACGAATCGCTTTCAAAGCAGTTCTCGGACTACGGTATCCGACAGATCGAACTCGATTTGTACGCTGACCCCGAGGGTGGGCTGTACAGTAGTCCTTCGGCGTGGAAGTTGCTTGGTGCACCGATCGATGACCCGCGCATGCCATTCGATTTCGCCGACATCATGCGCAAGCCCGGTTTCAAAATCATCCATGCACCAGGCTTCGATTACGCAACGCATGTACCAACACTTGAGCAAGCTCTCGAGCAAATCGTGGCTTGGTCGCAATCCAACCCGCATCACCTTCCGATCCTGGTCCTCTTGGAGCTGAAGGACTCGACGCTTCCGCTCTCAGGGGTCAAGCCTAAACCGTTCGATGCATCAACACTGGACGAATTGGATCGAGTGGTTTTGAATACCGTACCCGAAGAGCGGCGGTGGATACCCGATACGATCCGTGGAAACCATGCGACGCTTCGGGATGCAGTTACCAAGCAAGGTTGGCCGACCTTGAAGGACTCGACGGGCAAAATCTTTTTCGCGCTCGATAACACCAACGGAATCCGTGATCGGTATATAAAGGATCATCCGAGCCTCGAAGGACGGGCGATGTTCGCGTCGGTCGATGCTGATCATCCCGGGGCAGCTTGGATGAAGATCAACAATCCGATCGGCGAGTTCGAAAAGATCCAGAATATGGTGAAGCAAGGTTTTTTGGTCCGAACCCGCGCGGATGCCGATACGCGTCAAGCTCGATCGGGCGATACCAAGATGCGTGACGCAGCGATGGCTAGCGGCGCGCAGTTCATCAGCACGGACTACCCAGTGCGAGACGAACGCTTCACCGACTATCAAGTCCAATGGCCCAACCGAGCCGTCTACCGCCGCAACCCTGTAGCTGAGAATCGAGTTTCTCGGTGATCCCCAATGTAGAACAGCTGTCCTCAGCTGTTCCTCAATGTAGAACAGCTGTCCTCAGC
>CAYXFO010000227.1:0-7379 GCA_964464255.1 uncultured Pirellula sp. | reverse complement strand
CATCAAGTGGATCGGCGTTTGACCCGCGAGCAACTCGTAGAGATCGCCCTCGGTCATCGCGAGCGAGAGGATCGATTGGTGGCATCGGCAAATAAGTTCTTCTTTGTCGATACCGATGCCACCACGACGCTGCAGTTCTCGCGCTACTATCACGACAGCGCACATCCTGACCTGTTGGATTTGGCGGATCAATGTCGTGAACGATACGATATCGTGTTCTTGTGCGAATGCGATATACCGTACGACAATACCTGGGATCGTTCGGGGGCTGTGTTTCGAACGGTGATGCAGCGTCGGATCGAATCGGATCTCCTAGCCAGGCAGCGTCCGTTTTATCGACTGAGAGGGTCTGTCGAGGAAAGAGTCGCGAAAGTGGCTTCCCGACTCGATACGTTTAAGAAATATCGAGAGCGTTAGGGCTTGCCTTCGGACCGATTCCTTGCCGATTCGAGAATTCGCTCATGCGCCTGCTCAAGCCGTTTGGGCCAGCGGAACTCGGGTGCTTCGCGAGGATCGTAATCCAGCAGGTGCCCCTGCAGGCGTGTTGGAGGCTTAGTGTAAACGATATGCGTTTCCCCGAAAACCTCTTTGCAAATCGCCGCCAAGAGAGGATCGTACTGTTCTAATTCATCACGCGTGTTGACATGATTGTGGTCGTGGTCATTCTCGCGGTTGTTGTCGAACCAAGACTGAACACCTTCCGCGAAGTACTCGTGGTGATTAACGCTTGCGTATTTCCCTTTCCAAAGACCGGCCTTCATGGCCTGCTGATAAGCTGTTTTCAAGCGGCCATCAAAAGTCGGATCGATGTTCACCAATCCGCGCAGATGGATGTTATGCGCGAATTCGTGGATCAGAATGCATTCGCTGGAGTAGGGGTCGCCGGGATAGGCTAGCAGGTTCTCCTCACCGCATGAACAAAGAGGATCCGTTTCGCTCCCTCCAAGTCCTCGGGCTCGGGCATCCCAATAATCTTTGGGATTTACGCCGGGCAGTTCTGCCACAGAATCGTTCCCCAGCCATGCGAATTCAGGCAAATCGGTCGTGAATTCGTTCCATGCAATGACGCACAGTCGCGAACCGGACTGGATCATGGCATCCCGAATGTCGGGACGATGAGCGAGCATTTGGTCAATCCAAAATGCGGCTTCGTGAAGTGCATGCGGACTAACGTTCGCAGAGCCAACGATCGGATATCCATGAGCAAAAACACGCTGCGTGTAAAATGCTGGAATCCCATGCGGGTCGGCAGACTCATAGCGAAACGCCTGAATTCGCATGGAGCACTCGACGATTCTCTCGCTTTGATCGATGCTATCGACAATCGCGAACTCATGACCGATTTGTGTATCGATGGTTGCTTGTCCGCCAGGAGAAATCCTGCCGTTGGATATGCGTTGCTTATCATCGCGAATCCAAAAGACTTCGATCGTGCGATCGCTGCCATTGATACACTGGAGTCTCGGGCGCGAGCTATCTTCGGCGTAGATTGTTGGTGTTCCGAGGAAAGCGATCAAAAGGATCGGAATCGCGGGCTTCATGGTGAATGTCGCTAACGAGAGATGGTGAAAACCGGATCGCCCAGAACTTCCATGCGAGGTTCGATACCCAGCCCGGGCTGCGAACTGGCCTCCATGGTTCCATCGATTCGCATCGGCGCTCCCAACGCGTTACTGACCGTCACGTAGCTGTTGAAATCGGTACTGGAGAATCGGAACTCTTCGGGGGTGCTGTGAGCCAAATGCGCAATCGCTGCGGTAATGATGCTGCCACCCCAGGAATCTTCGAGCGTCATGGCGATTCCCATCTGGACACATAGGTCACGTACTTGAAGTGTCTTGGTGAGTCCGCCGAGCTTGCTGATCTTCAGATTGACAACGTCCATCGCCAAGTCCGATTTCGCTCGGAGAAACATATCGAGCCCGTCGATATTCTCATCCAGGATGAATGGATGGTTGCTCGCGCGTCGAACAGCGAGACATTCCTCGTAGTTGAGGCATGGCTGTTCGATATAGACGTCCAAATCGCTGACCGCTCGCACGACCCGAATCGCTTCATGCTGCGTCCAGCCAGTATTGGCGTCAGCGACCAATCGATCACTAGGCGGCAGCATCTCTCTCACTTCGCGGATGCGTTGGATGTCGATGTTCGGATCGCCTCCAACCTTGAGTTGGAAGCGGCGATACCCTTGGGACCGATAGCCAGCAACGTTTGCAGCCATATCCTCGGGGGCTTGCTGCGAGATCGCTCGGTAGAGTTGCACATTATCGCCGCAGCGACCGCCAAAGAGGATCACAAGCGGCAATCCGGTCTCTTTGCCAAGAATGTCCCAGCACGCCATATCGATGCCTGATTTCACATAGGGGTGCCCCTTGAGGGCTGCATCCATGCCGCGATTGAGTTTATGCAACTCGCGAGGATCGTATCCGAGCAGATGCGGGGCCAGCTCGCGGACGCCAGCCCTAACCCCTTCGGCGTAGGCTGGCAAATAGAACGGTCCGAGCGGACACACTTCACCATAGCCTGTGATTCCGGAGTCGGTCTCCACCGCAATGACTGTGCTGTCAAATACCGACACCGATTTGCCGCCTGACCATTTATACGATCCTTCGACCAACGGGAGTTCGACTCGGTAAACGATGATCCGTTCTATTCGCATAGACCTATGTTAACCACGGCTACGAAAGGGCGCGACGCAATGACGATCTGGCGTATGACGATCTGGCGTATGATAACGTGCAAACAAACTGTGGGGGAGTCAATTTCACAGGGGTGATTCCTTCACGGAGCGAAGCCCTTAGAAGTGGAATAGCGATTGATCCCGAGAAAGTCGATATCTAAACCGCAATCTGTTTCCATGGCCAAATGGCTCGCGATTTCCCCCAACACAGAGGTGAACTTGAAACCATGTCCGGAAAGGCCCGCTATCACAACCACTTGAGGGTAATCGGGCAGTCGATCCACAATAAAATTCTCGTCTGGCGTCATCGTGTAGTAGCAACCGCTCCAACGGGTCAGTGCCGACGGATTGGCCGGGGGTCCAAGGACGTTGGGCAAGTACTGCGATAGGAATTTTTCGACCAGTTGTTGATCCTCTTGATCCCGATGATGAGTACCATCGACCTGTTCCACAGGCGTTCCGCCACTGTGCCGAGCGACCTTCAATCCGTACGCACCATGCTCAGGGAATCCATAAAAGTAACCATCGGGTGTATCGAAAAAGAAGCATGGGAAGCCATGCGATTGGAGATAGTCCTGCCTATCGCATCGATACCAGTACATATGCTTGCGCAGCACTTTCAGGGGCAAATCGTACTTAGCTAACGCCTGCTGAGCCCATGGACCTGCACACAGCACAAGCTTCTTCGCGTGTATCATTTCGTTTTCCAACCGAACCTGAACACCATGGGATTCACCGCCCCAGGAAATCATCTTCTGATGATATCGAAGGGTGGCTCCGAGTTGCTCCGCTTGCGCCAGATAGGTCGCGACGCATTTTTCTACCAGCAAGTAACCGGCATCTCGCTCAAAGACCGCTTGCCAGTTCGGATCACCCTCGATTCCAGGATACTGATCCTGGGCTTGTTGCATCGACCACTTGTCGATCGGGAGATGATGTTCGGCGGCGCTGCGCAGGATCCCTTGGATCACGACCCCATCGCCAGGCCCTATTTCAAGGAGGCCGGTTGGATAATAGAGTTGGGTTTGGCCATGCGATTCAATCTCCTGCCATAATGAATAGGCGGATTTCAGAAGCGGGACATAACTCGGATGCTCGAAGTACGATTTACGGATAATGCGAGTGTCGCCGTGAGAACTTCCGAAACTGTGCGGCGGCTGATGCTGGTCGATTCCGAGCACCTTCAGCCCCTTCTTGGCCAGCGCATAGCATGTCGCCGACCCAACACCCCCAAGTCCCACCACGATCACATCGAACATTGACTGGGCTCCAGCAAATTCACTTCGGTGCAGTTACTTGTTAATTTACGCAAGCATAGATCCGGGGATCCCTGAAGATGGTCATTGCTTGGAGGTGGTATACCATCGATGGGATTTCACCAAGTTTGCAAACTCCTCCAGATCCGAATAGTCGCGACGCCAAGTCGTATACATCACTCCTTGGACGTTTGGGATGTTCAGCTCGACTACCGTATCGAGCCATTGTTGGATTTGTTTTGGGTCGCTGTCATAATAACCGGCCAGTACTTGCGAATGTCCGCGTTTCGCGAAATGGTTTAGGCTCTCCTCCCGCTTGTCAAAATTCCAATTCATGATGCAAACCTTGATTGGCGCATGCGACTCGCGAAGCGAACCGTTGACCAAATAGTATTGATCAACTGCGTTGTGATGCGGATCGAACATGTCGCTCCACACTGCGACTCTCGCCTTGGGTGCTTTCGAAAACAACTGCTCGCTACAATGTTTCACATTGTGTGACAGGATCGCGCCGGGGGAAGCATCCTTGGATATTCCCGGAATGCTTGCAGGTGTCCAACCCATAACCCGGTACTCGTCGTGCGACATCATGAAATCGGCATCCGGAAACAACCGGGTCATGTTTGCGATCTGGTCGTCGAGCAATTTCTGGAATTCCAGATCGCTTGCGGTGCCGCACACTTGACCGTCGTACACGATGTGCGTGTGGTAATAGGCGACGCGGAGCTTGGTGCCATCAGGCAGCCTGCGAATCATCCGTATCGGCGGCTCTTCATGCCATACCTCATATTCACCGCCATATGGGGTCACACCGAGTTTCGGATCGGACCAGGATTGAAAATCCGTTCCTTCCACAAGTGGGACGCGGCTTCCGTCAGTTCCTTGGAATTCGACGCGGACCGGAGCCGAATCACGACGAATCAAATTGACAGCACCGCATTCACTGAGATTGGGTTGCCGTATCGATAGGCTGCCGCGCTGCGGGCCCCAAGCACCGATATAGAGTGTGGCTTCGTCGTTGTCGAGCGAATTGAAGGTAACGTGGTGAGTGCGCCAATCTTGAGTTGGTTGCGTCCCTAGGTTGGTGTAGTTCAGATTCCGACCCGAGTTGGTGAGTACTTTGATCTCAACCGGAGTGTCGAAAGTCTCGGTCTTCAGATCGACCGAGACATGGTAATGTCGGAACGGTTGGAGGACGATCTTCTTGGAGATCCGAACGTTTTGGGTGTGTGGTTCGATCGAACGGAGATGATCGTTCACCAGCTTGAGCGATTCGTCGATGAAGCCCCAGTTGCGACGGTCGCTGATCGAGGGTAGCGATACATTCGAATCCGGAACGTGAGTAGCGAGACCAGATTGCACTTGGTAGATCGCATCGCGAACTGGCAATCCCTCTGCGAGATTAGGATTCAGAGAGAGGATATCGTTGGAGTAGCCGACCGAGCAAACGGTAGGGACGAGTCGGATCTGAAGGTTTGAGGCGAGCTTTTTGATTCGGTCAACGTGATTGAAGTAGCGCTGATCCAGCTGCGAAAGTCGCGAGAACTTGGAGTCGGCAATCAACATGTGCGTGTAGCCCGCACTTTTGGCACGCTGCATCAGTCGTTCGATTTTCTCCACTTCCTCGGGAACCAACAAGTTTGTCTGCGCGTAGACCCACAATTCCTGACCTGAGAGGCTCGACCCACTGATTGCCAACAGGACCCCCATGGCCAGCACGATCAAAGGGAAGTAACGAAATCGGAAGCGGCGATGATCCATGGCACGACCGGCTATTCAGGAAGCCACTCTTCAGGTAGGGAAAGCAAGACTGCGAAAACGAGTGCGACGAAGACAATCAAGCATAGGACTCCTATTCCGGTGGCAACCCAGCCGGAGCCTTTCCGCCCTCCGCGAGCAAGATGATCACTGTAGTCATCTCCCTGGAGCAGTTTTGTAGCTTGATACATGCCAAAGGTGTATGCGAGCGGGATAACTGAATTCGGAAAACTGTCAGGGAGAAAAAATGACAACACCATCAGACCGATTGCGAGCAATAGGCCTACGCCTAACGAAACGTTACCTGCCAGAGGTTTTCGTAGCCGAAAATAATTGAGGGCCATGAGCATCCCGCCTGCGAGTGGCGATCCCAAAAAAGAGGCCCAAGCGATATGTCCCGGCGAATAGAGTGCGAAATCCGAGGCGAGTACGGAGTTGTTTGTGTTTGGTGGAGAATAGGGATTGCTCATGAATTGGCGGCTGATAGCGTTGGATGGTCTGTCGGCGTCACACGAAGGATAACCACTAGCGGGACGAAAGACCACACCTGTCCTAGAGAGCCAAATCGTCGACTCAAATCGCTATAAGGGGGATAATGCAGAATATAAGGAGCCTGGAGCTATGGTCCGACGTTATCTAGCTTCATCGAGCCTATTGGTTTTGTTATTGTCGCTTATTGCGGACCCGTTTGCACAGGGGCAGACCGCGAACTGGGGCGAGCATTTTTACGACCGACTATCGTAGCCCTTGGAAACAGCGTTGGGGAGGTTGGTATGTCACCGGAACCCATGGCGCGATGCGGCATATGGGGAACACGTTTGCGATCGATCGATCTGACCCTCAAAAAATCGACGTGGATGGTGGCGCCAATCTGACGGATCTGCCCACGCGAGTCCAGACCGGGCTTCACCTGTTGCCCTCGAGCGTCCTGCAGAGTACCGAAGCGAGAGTACGCAACGCCGCATTGCATCGGCGGCCAATGCGCTCGCCGAAGCCTTGCTGCTGATCGATGAGCCGAAGTTTGAGGATGCAGTTTCTGGAACGAGTGGCTTTCGTGAGATTTTTCAGACGATGGGGCCCGTGTCGAGCAACGGACAATCCTTGAAGCCGGAGATTCGTCAGATCCTATCGGACACATTACCAGGCTGGATCGATTTCGAACTAGAATAAGGTAGTGCGCAAGCGACCGTGTCATTCCTTTGTAGGCTTTCAACGCTATAGATCATTTACCAATCATAGTCCAAACGGGATCAAACGAATACCCGAGGCTTACTTGTAGTATTCGAGACATGAGCAGTCGGCTCGGACCATCGTGTGGATGTTCAGCCAGGAGGCGGGCAGCACGAGCTAGGGTATGCTGAATCAGTTCTTCATCGCCCCCGGAATTCTCAAAAGAAGTGAGCACTTCTTCGTAAAGTTTGAAGAACTCGAGTCTTTCAAGCTTTGCATGTGGATTTGCCAATTCGAATAACTCAACAGGCTCCTTGAGATTGTTGACTCGAATCCGGCATACTCGTCGCGAGATGAGAGCTCGATTGATCCTATTCTTTGTGTCGTTGGTCACGAGGATAGGGCTTCTGAGATATTTGGTTGTTCCTTGAACACGGCTTGCTAGATTCACTGTGTTTCCGAGTGGACCATATTTGATCCTCCGTTTCGAACCTGTATTTACACATACCGCCAAA
>CAYXFO010000226.1:0-7387 GCA_964464255.1 uncultured Pirellula sp. | reverse complement strand
TCAAGGCTGGTTGATCACGAACATACTTCGCGGGTAGCGAAGACCCCTCATTTCCTAAATTTATACGCGACCTAGACCATGATGATCACGCTGATTGACACGTTGATGCTCGCTCAACGCAATGACTCTGGTGTTACACTGCAAGGGTTCCTGCTGACGGCGGGAATCATCATCGCAGGGTTTGTCGGGCTTATTTGTTTAATCGTTTTGTTCAGTTTCGGCAGCCTTTGGCTGCAAGCGCAAATGAGCGGCGCGGACGTCTCCATGGGTAGCTTGATCGGCATGTACTTCCGACAAGTTCGCTCCTCAATCGTCGTCAACGCGAAGATTATGGCGGCGCAGGCGGGATTGGACATCGATCGCAAAGCAGGGATCAGCACGCAACGCCTAGAGGCTCACTATCTGGCCGAAGGTAACGTCATGAATGTGCTCAACGCCATCATCGCAGCCCAACGAGCTGGGATCGACCTCGACTTTGACCGAGCCGCCGCCATCGATCTCGCAGGTCGTGATGTTCTCGATGCCGTCCGAACTTCGGTGCATCCACGTGTTATTGATTGTCCCGATCAGCGTTATAGCCCCACTGGCTTTCTTTCCGCTATCGCGAAGGACGGTATCGAGCTGAAAGTAAAGGCTCGCGTGACAGTCAGGACGAATCTCGAGCAGTTGATCGGCGGTGCGACCGAGGAGACTGTGATCGCTCGAGTCGGCGAGAGTATCATCAGCTCGATCGGTTCGTCGGAGACTCACTTGGCAGTGCTGGAGAATCCCAACATGATTTCCCGAACCGTTTTGAAGCGCGGGCTCGATAATCAAACCGCGTTTACCATCGTGTCGATCGACATCGCTCACATCGAAGTTGGACAGAATATCGGAGCTCGCTTAAGGGCTGACCAAGCGGAAGCGGATGTTCGGATGGCTCGCGCTCAAGCGGAACAGCGACGGGCTGACGCGATCGCACAGGAGCAAGTGATGAAGGCGAAGGTTGCAGAGAATCGAGCCAATCTGGTGCTTGCGGAATCCGAAGTCCCCAAGGCGATGGCCAAAGCTTTCCTCGACGGCCATTTTCAAGGTGCGTAAGTTTCGATCGTTCTGAAGTAAATCTTTCCTCGCTTGGACGATTTCATGATGAGATGTTTCTTCGTTTACCTGTTTTTGTTCTCGTTCTTTTCGCTAACATCCCTGGCGTCGGCGGAGTCATGGCCTCAGTGGCGAGGTAGTCGAGGCGATGGCGTTTCGAGCGAGAAGAATCTGCCCGTAAAATGGAGCAAGACCGAGAACGTCCGGTGGCGTTACGAACTGCCCGGCCAGGCGGGTGCGACGCCGGTCATTTGGAATGATCGCATCTTCCTAACAAGCGCAGACGGAGATGATCTGGTCGTCATTTGCGTATCCGCTAGCGATGGCCGCAAACTGTGGCAGAAAAAGGTCGGCTCCGGAAATCAAGACGCTCGGGCAGGGGAAGGGAACTCCGCATCCCCCTCGCCTTCGACTGATGGCGAACACGTATGGTGTTTTTTTGGCACCGGCGTTTTGGCATGCTTCACCGTTGACGGCGAGGAAGTTTGGAAAGTCGACGTCAACCAGCGGTTCGGCAAACTGGATATTCAGTTTGGGATGACCAGCACACCGGTTCTCGATGGCGATGCGCTTTATCTGCAGTTGATTCATGGTCCCATGAAGTTTGATGATGCGACTCGGGTAGGGAAAGTCATCAAGCTAGATAAGAAAACGGGCAAGACGTTATGGGAGATCGATCGCAAGACCGAGGCTGCATTCGAGTGCAAACATTCCTACGCTTCTCCGTTCGTCTATCGCGAAGGAAATCGAGAGTTTCTGGTGATCCATGGTGCGGACTGCATCGCCGGACACGATCTAAACAACGGAAAAGAGTTGTGGCGTTTCGGACAGCTCAATGGCCCCACAAAGGTCAATCCCAAGGATAACGACCCAACGTTTCGTTTTGTTGCTTCCCCGTTGGTGGTTCCGGGAATGATCATCGTTCCGACTGCGAAAGAAGGGCCGGTGGTGGCGCTGAAGGTGAATGATGCACTCAGCGGGGATTGCTCCGCGAAACAGGAATTGATCGCCTGGACTTCGCCTCGAACTCCGGACGTTTCGATCCCTTTGCTGGTAGATGGTCTGGTATATATGTTGCACAAAGATGGACGACTGCAGTGCCTCGATGCGAAGACGGGCAAGGAGATTTACTTTGCTCGGACTTATACGGGCCAGCATCGAAGCAGTCCCGTGTATGCGGGTGGCCACATTTACTTCCAGTCCAGCGATGGACATTGCACTGTAGCCAAGCCAGGTTCCACTCTGGAAGTGGTTTCCACGAACGAATTGGACGAGCCAGTGACGGCATCGGCCGTGGTCGCGGATGGAGTCCTCTACATCCGATCCTATAAAGCCTTGTACGCAATCGCCAATCCAAAATAGGCTCTAGTCATTGCGGCCGACCCTTCCGCTTGTGAACCACTGTGGTTGACATTAGGATCAAGCGGTATGATGTAACGGCATGACACCGAAACAAATGCCGTTAATCCCAACGAAAACACGCCGTGAGATTCACGGTATCTGTGCAGCGTATTTGCCATGGAAACCCGTGGCCAAGATAGATTTCGATTCCTACGCGATGATGCTGGAGTCGATCTGGCGATCTGGGTTAACCCCTGCCGTCAATATGGATACTGGCTTTGCCAATCTCTTAACGGATACGCAGCGACGCGAGGTTCTCCAATTCGCCAAAACGATAGCCCAGGGGCGGCCGATGGTGGCAGGCGTATTCGTCGATGATTTGCCCGGCGATTGTTTACAACACTATCAACGCCAGCTTGAGTCGACGGCATCGTTTGGTGCGATGCCGATCCTGTTCCAGTGCCGCGATTTGGTTCAGCGTTCAGACCATGAGATTGTGAGTGTTTATGAACAGGTCGGAAAACTGGGAATCGATTATCTGGGTTTCGAATTGGGCAAGATGTTTGCGAATTTCGGCGCTATTTATTCGATCGAATGTTTTACCGACTTGGTCGCGATCCCGAGGTTGCTGGGGTTGAAGCATTCGTCGCTGTCACGCGAATTGGAATGGCAGCGGTTGGAGATACGAGATGCGAGACGCCCGGAGTTTCGGGTATACACAGGTAACGACTTAGCCATCGACATGGTGCAATGGGGCAGCGATTATCTTCTAGGTTTGGCTGCGTTTTATCCAGAAGCATTTGCCATGCGCGATCGATTCTGGCGAGATGGGGATCGACGTTTTTATGAGATCAACGACGCATTGCAATTGCTCGGTGGCTTCTCGTTCCGGGCACCGGTTCCAGCGTATAAACACAACGCGGCGATGGCACTCGCGTTGCGCGGGGTCATTGCTTGCGATGCGATGCATCCCGATGCCCCCAGTCGTCCGCCGTCGGATCGCGACTTCATCGCAATGATCATTGAGCGAATTGAAGGTTTGATGCGTGATGCGGTTTGAGCACATTCGTCACAAGCCACCCACGCCGCTGGAACGGGAACGGGAGATCATCGTGGTGTTGGCTCCCATGCGGAGCAATGTCAATCTCAGCCGAATCGTGAGGCTGTGCGGATGCGCCGGGATCAAGCAAGTGATTCAGTGTGGCGCAGGCAAGGTAGATCGGGAGATCGCTCGCGATGCAGCGGATTACGTAATTTTGCAGATTCGCCGCAGTCTGGCGCCAGTGGTTGCGCAGCTAGGCAGAGAAGGCTACGCCTTGGTTGGCTTGGAGCAAACCACAAATTCCGAGTCCCTGTACGATTTCATTTTTCCGCGCAAAACCGCCTTGATCGTGGGAGCGGAGCGAGAGGGGCTTGAGGACGAAGTTTTGGCACTACTGAACCATGTAATCGAGATTCCCGTCTTTGGCCAACCGGCCAGCTACAACGTTGCAACCGCGACCACCATGGCCGTCTATGAATACTGCCGCCAATACCCAAACGGGTAGCCTCCCGCCGTGTGAGGCACATGCTGAATGCATGTCGCAGATCGAAAGCCCCTACTGCATGTTGAGCAATGAGCGTAGCGGTTGGAAAACATCCGAGAGGAACTGAAGCAATCCGCTGAAACCACTTAAAGCGAATCCGTACGCAGCCCCGATTACGAAGAGATTGACGGGGATGAGGAATAGGATGGCAAACCAGTTGCCCAGGCGTCTCGATTCCTTGGTGCCGAGTTTCCATTGGATAATTACGGACGCGATATGGTAGGCGACTCCGACGCCAAGAACAAAACTTCGGAGGGATGCCGGAAGAAAGAGTCCGCTCAACAACCACAAAATCATGGATGCGACCGGCAAGAAATACGGGCTAGCGAGAATCACCCAATTTCCTTTTCCAAGCCATCGTTCCCGCGGTGCGAACAGCAGGCGGGAAACGAGACCCTGGGTCCATTTTCTTTCGATCGCGATAGCGGCCCGCAGCCACTCGGCATGAACGAATTCAGTACGACACAAAACGACCACCAAGGCTGCGCCTGAAAGAAACATGGTCGAGTAAACCGGATAGTTTGCCAACTGGCGAATTCGCATCCCTACCGCATGCAGGACGAAAGGAAAAAGGAGCGGAGCCAATCCCGCCGCGACCCATTTGGTAGATTGGACGTATCGGTCGATCTGTTGTGGGAATGTCCTGGGAGATCGCATAGAGAGCTTAATGGACCTTGGAAAATACGGTGCGACGGGTATCCTTTAGCCTTCGAATACGAACCTTATTTTGCAGGATATTCCGGCGATGAAAATAGTGGAACATGATTTAGTGGTTCTGGGAGGGGGCCCAGGGGGCTACGTAGCGGCCATTCGTGCAGCACAGCTCGGAATGAACGTTGCTTGTATCGATGAGAATCCGAAGTTCGGCGGTACCTGCCTGCGTGTGGGCTGCATCCCAAGCAAAGCCCTGCTGGAATCGAGTCATCTCTATCACGACACTAAGTCTTCACTCAACACGCACGGCATTATGGTCGGGGATGTTCGTCTGGACCTCACCGCGATGATGAAGCGTAAAGATCAGATCGTATCGACCTTGACCGGAGGAATCGATCTTCTCTTCAAAAAGAACAAGGTGACCTCCTACCGCAGTCGAGGAACGATTGTCGACCCGAACACGATCACGGTACAACTCGACGGCGAAACCGTGAAACTGCGGGGCAAGCGTCTCTTGATCGCCACCGGATCTCGACCGGCAACGATGCGCGGAGTGGAGGAGGATGGAGATCGCATCGGCAACAGCACGACGGCTCTCTCGTTCCCTGAGGTTCCGTCCAAATTAACCGTCATCGGTGGAGGCTACATCGGCTTGGAACTCGGTAGTGTTTGGAATCGATTGGGTAGCAAGGTAACGGTTCTCGAAGCCATGGACCGGATCCTGCCAGGTATGGACGGCGAATTGAGCCAAATCGCTCAGCGCATTTTTACGCGGCAAGGTATCGAGTTTCGACTCGGATCTTGGGTGGAAAGCGCCAAAGTAGAAGGTGGCCGATGCATTGTTCGTTGCAAAGACGCTGAACCACTCGAGTCGGATCGTGTCTTATTGGCAGCGGGACGAGTTCCGTTGACCTCCAATATCGGTTTGGAATCCATCGGCCTGGAAACCGACAAGCGGGGCTTCATCGCCGTGAACGGAGATTACGAAACCGGCGTGCGCGGCGTATTTGCCGTTGGCGATGTGATTGGTGGCGCGATGCTTGCCCACAAAGCGATGGAAGAAGCGGTCGTTTGCGTCGAACGAATGGCGGGGATACACGGCCACTTCAACTACGATTGCATACCCGCCATTGTCTATACCCATCCTGAAATCGCGACGGTCGGCAAAACCGAGGAGCAACTCAAGGAGGCCGGTATCGATTATCGCAAAGGGGTCGGAGCGTATGGGGCGAACGGCCGGGCACGAACGCTCAACGAAGCCGAAGGGCGAGTCAAGATTCTAGCCGATGCAAAAACCGATCGAGTGTTGGGTGTCCATATCATCGGTGCCCGCGCGGGCGACTTGATTGCCGAAGCCGCTGTCGCTATCGAGTTCGGCGCCAGCAGCGAGGATATCGCACGAAGTTGCCACGCTCACCCCACACTCTCGGAAACATTGCACGAAGCTGCATTGGCAGTTGATGGCCGAGCGATCCACTCCGCTTGATCGAGTGGACCTACCGACACAATCTTCAATATAAATTCAAATGCCTCGCTATAACCCTGCCGTCATCGAGCCCAAGTGGCAAAACTATTGGGACAAAAACAGGACCTTTCGCTGCCCGGATCTCCCAAATCCCAAGGGAGCCGGAAAACTGTATGTGCTCGATATGTTTCCCTACCCCAGCGGCGCAGGTCTGCACGTTGGTCACCCTGAGGGGTACACAGCTACCGATATCTATTGTCGCTATTGGCGCATGCGAGGCAAAACAGTGCTGCACCCAATGGGCTACGATGCATTCGGATTGCCCGCCGAGGAATACGCGATCCGAACCAATACGCCACCGCGCCAAAGTACCGAAGCAAACATTGCGAATTTCACGCGTCAACTCAAGATGCTTGGTTTTTCGTACGATTGGGGCCGCTCGTTGTCGACTACCGATGTCGAGTACTTTCGCTGGACACAATGGATATTTCTTGTCCTCTTTGATACATGGTATGACGCAGCAGCGAATCGAGGACGCCCTATCTCCGAACTGCCGATACCGGCCGAAATCGCGTCGCAGGGAGAGCATGCCGTCGATGCATATCGGGATGCGCAACGACTCGCTTATCAGGATGATGCTCTGGTGAATTGGTGTCCTGCTCTTGGTACCGTACTCGCCAACGAAGAAGTCATCGACGGTCGAAGCGAACGGGGTGACCACCCAGTCCAACGTATTCCACTCCGGCAATGGATGCTCAGGATCACAGCCTATGCAGACCGCTTACTGGGCGATTTGGATCAACTCGATTGGCCCGTCGGCATCAAGAAACTTCAGGCCGACTGGATCGGGCGGAGCGTCGGAGCCGAAGTCGACTTTCCAGTCATAACGCTGGAGGATGTCGAGCCTTGGAAACGAAATCGCGTTCGATCAAGCTTTCCTCGTGAACCCGATGCGGATGTCTTGCGGATCTATACAACTCGACCGGATACGCTCTACGGTGCAACCTACATGGTCGTTGCTCCGGAGCATCCACTTGTTCAAAGAATTACAACACATGACCAAGCCAAGTCCGTCGATGCGTATTGCAAAGCGGCTTCGTTCAAGAGCGATCGCGACCGTACCGAAGGAGAGAAAAAGAAGACCGGAGTCTTCACTGGCGCTTATGCGATCAATCCAGTCACCGGCAGACCGATTCCGATTTGGGTTGCTGACTATGTGTTGATCAGCTACTGATCTGGGGCAATCATGGCGGTTCCTGCG
>CAYXFO010000225.1:0-7444 GCA_964464255.1 uncultured Pirellula sp. | reverse complement strand
AGCTCGGGGAGCGATAGGTCCACTCTAAAACTTGCCCGTCTTCCTTATGGTCGACTATGCCGAAAGCCTCAAAGTATAGTTTTTCCAGGACTCGATGCGATGCATTGCGCCCAATCAAGGTTTGTGCAAAAACCTCTACTGTCGGATCTGTGCGCAAAGCGATCTCGAGTAATGCACGTCCCATTCTGGTCGCGATTCCCTTTGCCTCATGGCCGGAACCTCCTGCTTCGGTGTCTTTTTCTTCCATGTCACCTGTATAATGCTCGAGATGCCAAGCCAGGAGATCGAGCAACTTCTGTCGCGGGTGGCACCGATCCAACGGTGGGGCTGGTACATCGTGGGTCTATACATCTGCGGATTCGTGATCGTGTTCTTCGTTCGGGATCACGGAGCAGATAGCGGCGGAGGTGCGGGAAGCAAGAAATGAGTCCCCAACTGCACTATCGCTGGGCTTTCAGGTTTGGCCTCGTGGCCCTGCTAGTTGGTGTTGTGCTGGTTGGGTTCGCCTTCTTCGGCCGGACACCAAATGGGCAGTTCCGCCTGACCGCATGGGCCGGTTGGCTCGCCGCTGCAGGCATCCCCAATGGCCTCGCTCACTTCTTACTCTGGGTTGCGGCCTTAACGGTCATCGGGAGCTGCTTCGCGGTGGCCATGTCGGGCTTCTGCCGTATGGTCGCTGCTGAGTGCCCGGCATGCGGGGGTGCTGCGCGCTGGGCTTCGGCACTGCAGAACATTTTGGAAAAAAGCATTCGAGAACTCGGCGCTATTAGGATAATTGATTCGAGTAATGGCGTTTCTGGGCGTATTGTTTGGAATCCAAGGGCAATCGGAGAGCGAATTAGCACAAAAAGCAGCCAAATAAATGTGAGGATCAACATTTTTTGCCATTATTAGCCATGCAATAAAGGGCCAGTCATGTTCAATTGTGTTCATCAACGAGACTTGATTACTTTGTTCATTTGCGAAGGTTTTTTCACATGTCGAAGCTCTATTTTCATTTGACGTTTGCTTTCGCCTTGTTCTTTGGGTTCGGGATGGTATCGGTTCTCTATGCCGAGAAGCCAAACATAGTGGTCATCCTCGCTGACGACTTGGGCAACGCGGATCTCGGCTACCGTGGCAGCGTCATCAAGACGCCCAATCTCGACAATTTGGCCAAGAACGGAGTAAGGCTTGAGTCCTACTACGGGCTGCCACTGTGCACCCCGGCACGCGCTGCGCTTATGACTGGTCGCTATCCAATGCGTCACGGGTTGCAAACGCTTGTCATCTTTCCGAGTCACAAGTATGGTCTCCCGACCGACGAGAAGACGCTACCACAAGCGTTGAAAGAAGTCGGCTATAGCACTTATATGGTTGGTAAGTGGCACCTAGGCCACGCGGACAAAAAGTTCTGGCCTCAAAACAGAGGCTTCGATCACTTCTATGGCAACGTTGTCGGCGAAGTCGATTACTTCACCCACGAACGTGGTGGAGTCATTGACTGGCAACGCAATGGCCAATTCCTCAAAGAAGAAGGGTATTACGTTGACTTGATAGGCAATGAGGCCGTGAAACTCATTGACGGCCATGACAAGGCCAAGCCCATGTTCCTCTACTTCGCTTCGCTTGCACCCCATGCTCCTTACCAAGCTCCAAAAGAGGATGTGGAAGCGTATCAAGACGTCTTTCCGGACGCCCTGCACCGGACTTACGCGGGAATGATCACAAACCTTGATCGACAAGTCGGACGCATTATTGCGGCCCTAGAAAGTAAGGGGATGCGAGACAACACGCTCATCTTTTTCACGACCGACAACGGCGGGGCTACGAGTGCTTTGTTTGCGACCGGGGCCAGGTCGCCCGAGGAACGCCAACAGAGCGGTAGTGTAGCGATTGGCACGAAACCGCCCGCGTCCAATATGCCGTTTGCCGGAGGAAAAGGAGCCCTCAAGGAAGGTGGCGTCAGATTACCTGCTATCGTCAACTGGCCCGCGAAAATTCAACCAAGGGTGGTGAACGAACCGCTTGGCCATATCGACATCATGCCCACATTCCTGGCGCTCGCCGGTGGGAGTGGCGATCCCAACAAACCGTTCGACGGTAAGGATGCCTGGGCAACGATAACACAAGGTAAGCCATCACCCCATAGCGACATCGTTATCAACGTAGAGGCATTTCGAGGAGCGATTCGCAAAGGTAAGTGGAAGCTCATCAAGGTTGCCACCCTACCTGATAAGACCGAATTGTTCGATCTAGAAAGCGATCCAGGTGAAAAAGAAAACCTAGCTGATAAGAATCCGGAGATAGTCGCGGATCTCGAATCGCGACTGATGGAATATGCAAAGCAGCAGCAGATGAGTCTGTGGCTCAAGTCACAGGTCGATTTTCTTGGCTTCCAAGGCGATACGGTGCTTGACCCAGGCTACAACGTCGACGGCGGCCTACCGACTGAGCAGACTCTGCTTCCTACCAGCACTCGAAGCCCCTGAGCCACAATGCACCTTTTCGAGTAAGATAAGAGTCAGCAATCGGTATTCCGACCCACAATAATTCCTAAAGAATCCAATATTACATGAAGCGGCAAAACCTTCTGTATTTTCCAGATTACAATGCCCGCTTTGGCTAACCTTTTTCTCTATTTAGCTCTCTTCTCGCACACAATCGACTATGAAATCCATCCTGACCTGCCTCGTGGTGCTATCTCTTTTTGTACTTGCGATCTCTCCAGCACGAGGTGCGGATAAACCGAACATCTTGGTCATCATGGGTGACGATGTCGGCTACTGGAATATCAGTGCCTACCACCAAGGAATCATGGGGTACCAAACGCCCAACATCGATCGGCTTGCCCGCGAAGGTGGACAGTTCATGAGCTACTACGCTCAGCAGAGTTGCACGGCAGGTCGAAGCGCATTTATCACCGGACAACTACCTTTCCGAACCGGTCTTTCCAAAGTCGGACTTCCAGGAGCTGATCTTGGACTCAGGGCCGAAGACCCAACGATTGCAGAGTTACTCAAACCACTTGGATATACGACAGGTCAATTCGGCAAGAATCATCTTGGCGATAAAGACGAATTCCTTCCGACCAACCATGGCTTCGACGAGTTTTTTGGAAATCTCTATCACCTCAATGCCGAAGAGGAACCCGAGAATCCAGACTACCCTAAGAACCCAGAGTTCAAGAAGAGATTCGGTCCTCGCGGTGTGATCCGCTCGCTGGCCGATGGTCGAATCGAAGATACAGGCCCACTGGACACGAAGCGTATGGAGACCATCGACGAAGAGGTTTTAGGAGTAACCAAGGACTTCCTATCGAGGTCGAGCAAGTCGGGTAAGCCTTTCTTCTGCTGGTTCAATACCACACGGATGCACAACTTCACCCACGTCAAGAAAGACAATCTAGGAAAGACAGGACTCGGTTTTTACGCCGACGGCATGATCGAGCACGACGCGCTGGTTGGAGACTTGCTGAATTACCTCGACTCACTTGGAATTAGCGAAAACACCATCGTGATCTATTTGACGGACAACGGCCCTATGGTTTGCTTGTACCCAGATTCGGGCACAACCCCGTTTCGGGGAGAAAAAAACACCAACTGGGAGGGTGGTTGGCGAACCCCAGCCTTGATCCGATGGCCCGGCAAGATCAAGCCAGGCACCAAATTCGACGGCATTTTTGCCGGGGAAGACTGGATGCCAACCCTGCTGGCTGCTGCGGGCGTACCGGGCATTCAAGAAAAACTCCTCGAAGGATACCAAGCTGGGAATAAGAAATTCAAAGTCCATCTCGATGGGTACGATCAAAACGATTACTTGACCGGAAAATCGAACCAAAGCGCTCGCAATGAATTCTTTTACTTTAGCGACGACGGTGACCTTTTAGCCGTGCGAGTCGACCGTTTAAAGGTTCACTTCTTGATCCAAGAAGCCACGGGTATCGATGTTTGGAGGCGTCCATTTACCAAACTTCGCGCTCCGATCTTCTTTGATTTGAAGGTCGATCCGGGTGAGCGTGCACAGGAAGGGATGGGATATGACGAGTGGTGGTACCGTCGCAGTTTTTTGGCTGTCCCAATGCAGAATATCGTCGGCAAGAAGCTTATGACTTTCAAGCAATTTCCGCCTCGTCAAAAGCCTGCTAGTTTCACCATTGATCAAGCGATGGAAGCGCTTTTGAACTCTCCTAAAGTCGGCAGTAACTAACAGGTATATCAATCTTAAGTCTTGCGATTTTTCGCCGAGGTCGTTGGAACCCGTGGCTAACTCTTGCGTGCATGCTTGCGTTTCGGATTTGCTTGCCGCAAGGTGCATTAGCCCAGGAGTCGCCGTACGGCGCTGCAGGACATTCTGGAAAAAAGTGTTCGAGAACTCGGCGCTATTAGGTTGATTGATTCGAGTACTGGTACTCCTAGGCAATTGGCCCGGAATTCAGGGGTAATCTTAGTGCGATTCAGGACAACAACCGCAATAGCATGGCCCTGTTTTCTCATTGTTTGTGGTCAATCTTAAACTTCACTCCAAACATTAAAACATCCATCGAACCAGTAGATCGCTTGGTCGTCGCTTTTATTGGACTCATGCCACCGATGCTGCTGGGTTAACTGGTGTTGCTTCCCAGGGAGTCGTCGGCTTACAAGGGAAAATCCCGATAAACGAAGCAAGACAATGCACAATCGGAGCAGCGCACTTAACCGATCGTTACAACGATGGTGGATTCACGGGTAGCAACACGGAACGCCCCGCACTGCGGAGACTCATGGCCGACATCGAGGCCGGCCGGATCGATTGCGTGGTGGTCTACAAGCTTGACCGGAAAACTTGCTCCAGTCCCAAAGTACATCTCGTCGGGCGTTTGACCTTGGAAGACAAAAAGAGGGACAAGTGCCTGTTAGGGACTACAGACGTCGTTCAAGTATTGACCTGTGGGCATCCGGGGACATGCGGCAACTTAGGATCGCGTAGACGATCGCTGACTCCGTTTCGACACGGTAGTAGATTGCAAACGGAAATACTTTGGCGAACTTGCAAGGTAATCCATAGTGCATTGCATGGATTCCGGCTTCGTCTCGAAGATCAGCAAGGTCGACTTCGATCGTATTTAGGAAATGATCAACCCAACCATCACTGATATCGTTGAAGTATGCCGCAGCGGAAACAAGGTCTGACGAAGCTTCAGGACGAAGAGCGACGTTCATCAACGCCCACAGCGTGTCGCCAGCGTACTCCGCCAGGAACGCTGGCAAATGCCCTCGGTATCTGCGTGAGGCCAAGCCGGCAATAACCACAACTGTGGCGGCGAGTAGGTAAACGAATTGAGTTCGAATCAATCAGTAGGTTCTTTCTATTTAGGTTGGGCTGGCGGACATTCCCTCGAACGCTTGGAATTCAGTTCAATGTAATGCCGCCACGGCGTCGGCACATTGTCTTCGTAGAAAATGGCTTCGACAGGGCACTCAGGAATGCAGGCCTCACAGTCGATGCATTCATCGGGATGAATGTAGACCATTTCGGCATCCTCATAAAAGCACTCACAAGGGCAAACCTTCAGGCAAGCCTTGTCTTTGCAGCCTTTGCAAGGCTCAGTTACGACCATCGTCATATTGGAGATCCTCAGGTTAGAATTGTGGAAAACAGAGTGGGTACCGAAGGAGGTGAGAATCTGGACGACAAAGCGGACATCAAAACTCAAAAGATTTCGGATTTGAATCTGACGAACCGGGCTAGCCGTGAACTCGTCGAAATGTGGCGGTCGGGTTCACAGGACGCTGCTCGAGTACTTTTGGCTCGGTACGAGGTCCGTTTGATTGCGTTGGTTGCGTCTCGACTCAATCGCAAGTATCGAGACGGCATTGCTCCCGAAGATGTGGTTCAGTCTGCTATGGGCAGTTTCTTTCGAGTGACGAGAGCAAGTGCCAACCCATCCATCAAGCTCGAAAGCACTGCGTCCGCATGGAACATCCTGGCGACATTCGTTCGCAGAAAACTGGCGAGGGCGTTGGAACGCGATACAGCCGTCAAACGTGGTCGCGGACGGACCAGAGTATCGCTCGATGTTCTTGAGACCGATCTAAGCACGAACCCTTCCGTAACGGAAGCCAGTGAATTGTTGGATGAGATCCATTCAATGCTAAATTCGGATCATTCGCGACTTCTCGAACTTCTCTTGGAGAACAAGACTCAAAGGGAAATTGCGGAACAGCTAGGAGTCGACGAGCGGACGATCCGCCGGCGCATCAAATCGATGCAAGACATCGTCAAAGGACAAATGGCTTCTGTCGATGAACGAAATGGGGCATCACTCGATTCGACAATTGAGACCATCAATCTTCCCAACATCAGTTACCGACAGTTTGTACTTGGGAAGCTCGTTGGCAGAGGGGCACTCGGAAAAGTTTATCGAGCAAGATTGCAGTCCGATGGTCAGGTTGTCGCTGTGAAGTTCATGCACAGGCATCTATGGACCAACCCTGATAGCAGACTCTCGTTTCTGCGAGAGATCGACCACGCATCGAAGATCAACCACAGCGGCGTTGTAAAGTATCTCGGCTGGGGACAGTCGCCACATGGTGGCCCTTATCTTGTCTGTGAGCATGTCGATGGCCAGCCTCTCACCCACGTCAAGCCAAACGACTCGGAGACCTCAGTGCAATGGCTAGCTCAGATCTGCAAGGCTGTTGCAGCGGCCCATGATGCAGGAGTTGTGCACGGTGACTTAACTCCCAACAACATTCTGCTTGATCTCAACGGACGAATCGTCGTTACCGATTTCGGTTTCGCAATCTACTCGCAAAAACCAACTACAGACGATGCCGCATTTCAGTCTATCGCATCATCTGGTGGAACGCTTGGCTTTGCCGCTCCCGAGCAGATTTCACCTGCCTTCGGCACGATTGGCTTTACTACCGATATCTACGCGATCGGCGGATTAGCTTTCTATCTGCTTACAGGGCAAAGCCCTTATGATTCCAGTTTATTGCTCGATACCGTTGCCGACGAAGACTTGATAGTACCCAACGCACCTGTCACGCCAGCAGAGGCAAAGTTGGTAGCTGTTGCCAAATTTGCCATGAAAAAAGCAGTCAGCTCCAGACCTCATTCAGTATCCGAGTTAGTCCCGCTACTTGTCGACTAACTGTAACTTTTTCTCGACTTCGCATCGTCCACTCGCCCAGTTTGCGTGCAACCCACCAAGAAAACAAGGACAGGCCTTGCGTTTGGTTGGTGAAGAATTGCAGTTGTTGCATCGGTAAGTTATCCGGGGAGGAGTCAGGGACAGATAGGCATCGTCCAGACCTAGTTCTGGCCATCTCGGAACAGGAGCACCTCGTACTCAGGACGCGTAAGCGTACGGTACTCGTACTCGATGGCTCGTCGTCGATAGCAGCATCGCGATTGTCCGATACTCCGAACCGAGTACGAGTACCGTCCTGTCGGACTGAGTACGAGTACGAGTACGATC
>CAYXFO010000224.1:2475-7473 GCA_964464255.1 uncultured Pirellula sp. | reverse complement strand
TCGGAGCCTACCCGCATCGAAGTCCTTCAACCGCTGCGTCATCAGGTCTTCCAGCGCCGCTTTGACATCCCGCAACTGAGCCACTCTCATCATCCCAGCGGCCCCGTGAAGGGCTTTGCCGAAGTCGAATTCATTTTCCGCTTCAATCAACTCCTCGATATGGATACGCAGTTGAATGCGGAGTATCAGGTTCGGGGATTTTCAAGGAATGACAGCAACTGGAAGGATGCCTTATCTGGATCCACCGTCGTTCAGTTGTCCGACGGCGAGGCGGTGATCACCATCGCGATACCAGCGGGCGGCTGGTACACGGTCGATTTTCAATTCCTATTCGGTGAAAACGTACACTATGGCCAGGCATCGACCGAACCCTTCGGTGTCGGGGAGGTTTTCTTGGTCGCTGGCCAAAGCTACGCGACCAATTGCAATGATGAGCGGATACGCGTTTTAGATACGCAGGAACGCGTCGTTGCATATGATCTCAATACACTCACATGGCGTGTTGCACATGATCCGCAACCGACTGGCGACCAAAGCGACGGAGGTTCGATTTGGCCAGTGCTCGGCGACATGCTCGTCAACAGCTACGGCGTCCCGATCGGCTTTGCGAACGTCGCGGTCGGAGGAACATCCACTGGTCAATGGAAAACCGACGGACCGCTATTCCAGCGACTGCTCGAAGCGGGTTTTCAGATCAAGGATTTTCGCGCCGTTCTCTGGCAACAAGGTGAATCGGATGTGCTCGAGAAGACGATCGCATCAAAGTATATCGAGCGACTCATCGAGATGCGATCGCAAGCGGATCGAGCATGGGATGCGCAGCGGCCGTGGCTGCTCGCGAAATCAACGCTACACCCCACCGTCTACAACGATCCGCTCGGCGAAGCAGCGATTCGGCAAGCGATCGAAGACCTGATCATTAAACACGGTTTTCAGCGAGGTCCCGATACCGACCGCTTGGATGGTCTGAACCGAGGTCCCATGGAAAGTCGCCGCCACTTTACGGGGCTCGGCCAACGCAACGCCGCTGCCATGTGGTTCGCCGAAATTTATAAACAACTCGATGCACCGAAGTCAACGTATTTCGAACAGATACCCAAGCTGCCGTCACTCCACCTTCGCGAACCTGCCTGGAAATCCCCCGTCGTTCATCGCGAAAGCTCGATTCTGCTTCAGGACGAGGGTGGGCCAGCAACTGCTCGATTAGCCTTTCCAACCCGCGAGATTCTGAATGTTCAACTCGCATCGCGCGGAGGCGAACGCCAAGAAGTAATCTACCAAGAAGGTGTTCACTGGCGATTGAGCGATAACCGATCGACATTGGAATGGATTGGTCCGGTTCCATGCGAACCGATTCGCACCGAACAGTTGTTTGTCCCCGAGGGATCTCCTAACAGTTACAAACATCGCGCAAGTAATCCGCAGCAGAGTCTTCTCTACGCGCCAGGCAAGTGGTTTCATGAGCGAAACCTCGAGATCACCTACCGACGCGCTGATGAGATTCCTGCGCCGCCTGAGAATCCAGCGCAGGGGCCTATCAAAACGATGGCCAAGCTTCGGGATCGCTCGCGAGTCGTACTCGCCGTCAGCGGCGACAGCATCTCGACGGGGTTGGACGCTTCGGGCACGACGATGAGCCCGCCGAATCAACCAGGCTACCCCGACTTGGTTGCAGCCCAGCTAACCAAAGATTTCGGCGCCGACATAGAACTGGTCAATCGATCCGTACCTGGCTGGAGCATCGCCAACGGGTTCGCCGATCTCGATAAGCTCATGGAATCGAAACCCGACTTATTGATCGTCGCCTATGGAATGAACGATGTTGGGCGGCGAGATCCAGCTTGGTTTGCCGATCAAGCGAAGAAACTCGGAGCCAAGGCTCGAGAGTTGAAACCCGATGTCGAGATCATCTGGGTGACTTCCATGCTAGGCAATCGCGAATGGGTTCATACACCGCGAGAGATGTTCTTTGCGTATCAAGAATCGCTCAAAAACGCAGTGACGCCGAGCGATGCTCTGGCAGATGTCTCGCAGGTTTGGGAGGTCATGTCGCGACAGAAACACGATCTGGACTTCACCGGCAATGGGCTCAATCATCCGAACGACTTCGGTCATCGACTCTACGCGCAGACGATCTTGGACCTCTTTGCGAAATAACAAAAACATTGCAAACTCTCCAGTTTGCAAAGTTTCGGCATCCTCAAGAGCCTGTTTTTTTAACGCCTGACCTGAATAGAGGGACTGGATTCCGCCTTTCTGGTGCAAGATAATAGTCGAATCGCCTGTAACAAGTTACGCACATCCAACATGTAGGCTTTTTACGATGTTGAGAACCAGCGATCTCTCCGCGGCGCAGCAGGTCATTCGTTTGCTTGAGTCTCTTTTGGTCTCCGCTTTATTGATCTCGTTATGCGCAACGGGATTACACGGGCAGCCACCCGCAAATCCCGGTCCCCCTCCGGAGAAGCCGGAACAAGCAGCGAAGCGCCAGGAGTTGCAGACTCAGTATGAGTCCGCACTTGCGAAAAGCCAATCTGGCGACTGGGACGCGGCTATAGCGGAATGCGATCAACTCCTCTCTGCTCCCGAACGAACTCCCCAAATCAAGTTGGTACGGGCCGAGGCATACACTTTGCAATCAAATGCCCATTTTCAAAAGGCTCGATTCCTCAAAGCGATCGACAGCGCATATCTCGCAACTCTTGAAAAATCGGACCACGTACCTGCCCATCGCGCTCGTGCCACTGCCTACCTAGCTCGCGGAGATTATGACAAGGCGATCAACACCGCAAACCGGATGATTGGTATCGACGCAAAGGATGCGATCGCCTACTCGATGCGAGGACATGCCTACGCTTGCAAAGATAACTACGGTCAATCGATTGCCGACCAGACCAAAGCGATCGAGCTGAATCCGAGCCTCGCCGATGCTTTTCAACGCCGTGCGGTCGCCCACCTAGCCAAGAAAGATTTGCCCAAATCGATCGCTGACATCGATCAAGCTCTGAAGCTGGATGCGAAACATGTCGAAGCGCTTTGCGATCGAGGTTTTCTGTTTGCATCGAACAAGAACTACCCGGCCGCGTTGGCCGATTTCGATGCTGCGCTGTCAGTGGACCCCAACCACATCCGCGCTCAGTTGCTCAAAGGCCGTGCGTTTATCGCTCAGGGCAAGAAAGATGAAGCCCGCACCTACTTCGACAAAGCCGTTGAGATCTCACCGCGGTACGAAGCATACCTGGGCCGCGCGCAGTATCTGCAAGAGGTCAAGATGCATGCCGAGGCGATCGAGGACTACACCAAGGCAATCGAATTGAACCCCAAACTGCTCCCTGCCTATCAAGGACGCGCGGTTTGTTGCAACAAAACCGGAAATACCCAGTACGACGAAATCGATCTCGAAAAAATCAAAGAACTCACTCCGAAGACACCCGAAAAGAAATCCGGCAAAGGCAAGAAAGACACCCCCTCCGTGGATCCGGGACTCGCCCGAAGGTTTGTGGTGAAATCCAAAGAAGTCGACCCAATGCGACGAGCCGAAGTGATCGCTACCGCCACTCGCATCGATGAACTCGTCGAACAGAACTATAAGAAGTACAACGTTACCCCAAACCCGAAAACGACCGACGAGCAATTCGTCCGACGCATCTATCTCGATATTACCGGTACCATCCCGACCTTAAAGCAAATCAACTCCTTCCTCAATTCCACCGAACCGAACAAACGACTCGACCTGATCGACTCCTTGCTCAATAGCGAAGGCTACGCCAGCCACCAATTCAATTACTGGGCCGATGCACTTCGCTACAAAGACGATCTCAATGGAACCGTTCGCGGTGAACTGTTTCGGCAGCACCTCAAGCAGTCGCTCGCAGAAAACAAACCGTGGAACAAGCTTGTGTACGAGTTGATCTCAGCCGAAGGGAGGATTTGGGAGAACCCTGCCACCGGATACCTGCAACGGGATCCGGGTATGCCGCTCGATGTCATGAACAACACGCTGAGGATTTTCATCGGGACGCGAATCGGATGCGCACAGTGCCATAACCATCCGTTTGACAAGTGGACCCAAAAAGATTTCTATCACATGGCCGCGTTCACTTTCGGAACGCATAACTCAACGCATGGCGGGGATAAGAAATTCTTCGCCTCCAACCCGGTCGACCGCCTGCGAAAGGAATTCGACGCCATCGTTCAGGAGGAAGAGGATCGACGCAACAATTCCTATCGCTTCGACCGCATGATCAGTATCAACATGATGGCGGTGCACGATGATCCTAAACGAGCCATTCAATTGCCCAAAGACTATGCCTACGACGATGGCAAACCAGGCGATCCTGTGCCGCCAAAGACTCTTTTGGGTCAACCGGCAGAGGTCAGGAAGGATGAACCACCGCGCCGCGCATTTGCCCGCTGGCTGGTGTCGAAGGATAACCCACGCTTTGCACTGACCATCTCCAATCGGCTCTGGAAGCAACTTTTCGGTCGCGGCCAATTTGAACCGATCGACGACATCTCCGATCAAACGGTCGCCGAGAACCCTGAACTGATGAAGTTCCTGGAATCGGAGATGATTCGACTCAACTTCGACATGAAAGAGTATCTGCGAATACTGGCGTACACCGAAACGTATCAACGCCAGGCACACATGGAAATCTTGCTTCCAGGGCAGGTCTACCACTTCCCTGGCCCCGTCCTTCGCAGAATGACTGCCGAGCAAGCATGGGATTCCTTTGTTACCATCGCCCGCGAAAAAGATCACTATCGCGAACCACAAGCATCCCTCAAGGGAACCGTTCAACGTTTCAATTTCAATAAGGTCACTGCGGAAGACGTCTTGGCTTCAGAACCCAAGGGGGGCGAAGTGGATCGAATCAACAACGAGTTTCGCAACAAGTTTCTTTTCAAGGGAGAATTGATCGCTCGGGCTTCCGAGTTGCCATCTCCGGTTCCTCCGAATCATTTCCTTCGAATGTTCGGTCAATCCGACCGTGAACT
>CAYXFO010000224.1:0-2465 GCA_964464255.1 uncultured Pirellula sp. | reverse complement strand
GATCTCAGCATCCTCAACCGACGGATCAGTACCTCAAATCCTTTTCATGCTCAACGGTCCCATCTCGCACATGTTGCTCGAGGAAGACTCGACGATCTATCACAACATCATGCGAAAGAACAACATACCCGATGGCGTCCGCTCGGCATTCTTGACCTGTTTAAGTCGCGCACCGGACCGTGAGGAAATGGAGCGGGCGATGCAAGAGGTCAAAGAAAAAGGTGCCGCGGGCTACGGCAATATAGTTTGGTCGCTGGTCAACACTCGTGAATTCCTCTTCATTCAATAGATAGGCTCCCACCATGAAGTTTCCGATCAGCGATCGTCGCACCATGATGACCCGAGTGGCTCAAGCGACGTTGGGGGTATCCCTCTTTCCTGCTTTGGACAGAGCGGTTGTGGCAGCCGACTCCAGAAATGCCGGGAAGGCAAAGCGAGTGATTTACCTGTTCATGGCAGGAGGCATGACCCACATCGATACCTTCGATGTCAAACCAGGTCATCCCAATCAAGGGAGCACTCAGGTCATCTCGACGAACGTCACTGGGTGCCAATTAGGTCAGCACTTGCCTAAACTGGCCAGTCAGTTTGACAAGTTAGCGGTGATCCGTTCGATGAATACTCAGACCGCCGACCATGAAGCGGGCGAGTACCTGATGCGGACCAGCTATGAAGCGATCGCGACCGAGAGACATCCATCGCTCGGCCCTTGGATCCAAAAGCACCTTGGCCGCCAAAATAAGTCACTTCCCGATACCGTGATGATCAGTCCACCTGCCCGGCATCCCGGCGCAGGTTTCTTGGATCCGGCCTTCAGTCCACTGCCCATCGGCGACCCCAATCGCGGTTTGGAAAATACGAAGGCACCCGAGTATCTGACCGAAGCCTCGTTTGAAACGCGCATGGAACTGATCAACCTGTTCGACAAGAAATTCCGATCGAAGTTCAAGGATAAACAGGTCGGCGCCTACACGGATCTCTATTCGGAGGCCTCAAGCCTGCTAACCAGCGGCGAACTAAAAGCCTTCGACTTGAAAGAGGAAAAGAACGAGGTTCGCGATCGCTACGGTCGCGATCCATTTGGCCAAGGTTGCCTACTGGCTCGACGATTGATTGAGAACAACGTGCGATGCGTGGAAGTTACCTGCGGAGGTTGGGACATGCACAGCGCTATGCAGGATGCGAATGCACTTCCCAAAGTCGCTGGTATCATCGATCGCGCGATTGGAAACCTCTTGGAAGATCTCGCGGCAAGCGGACTTCTGCAAGAAACGATTGTGGTGCTTGCCACGGAATTCGGCCGCTCGCCAGAGATCAATTACAACGCAGGACGAGACCATCATCCCGCCGCATTCTCCGCTGTTCTCGCCGGAGGAGCGATCAAGACGGGGCAATTCTACGGCAAATCGGATGCCGCTGGACATTCCGTCGAATCCGAAGGCGTTACCCCCGCGGATCTGAACGCCACGATCGCAACCGCGCTGGGGTTGCCCCTCGAACAAGAGATCTTCTCCCCCACCGGTAGACCCTTCAAAGTTGCTCACGATGGCACACCCATCCGAGCACTGCTGAGTTGAAGCTCTAGGATCCTACCTGCGAAGAAGCGATTCTTCGAGATGCTTTCGATAGTGTTCGATCGTTGGAGTAGCTAAGCCTGGAATCTTGGCTGTTTCGTCAAAGCGACGAAGTTGGATTGCGGCCTCGAAATGAGGATGCTTTTCGAAGTGGGCAGCTTGGGTGGCGGTCATCGGGCCACCTTGCAGCGCGAGGCTCTGGACCGAGGGTGGGCTCAGTTTCTCGAAGTATCCTGGATCGGCATGACACAGATAACGCTTGGCTGCCACATGCAACCGAACAGGCTCGACAACTTCTGGCAGAAAGTAATCCACGAGCCATGCCGCACCGAGTTGTTCATGTTCGTCATCGATATCGTGATCGGGAGCATCTTCCGCGAGGTCATGCAGCATATGCCCGATATCATGCAGCAAACATGCCGCGACTAGTTGTGCTGACGCGCCGGACTGTTCGGCGGCGTACGCGGCCTGAAGTGCATGCTCCTGCTGAGTCACTGCTTCTTTGCCATAGTTACAGGATCCGCGCTGGCGGAAACAATCCAACACATGCGAGACAGGATCATCGATTGGTGTACCCATGAAAGAATCCTGGGAAAGTGTGAATCGACTGTTCAGACAGCCGTATTATAGCGTCTCATAGGATCGATGGACGCCGAATCGCAAATACGTGCCACCCACCGTTTTTAACCCACCGGTTGTCACACGTATTACCGGCGCTAATGCGTACCGCCCTCGCATCGGTTTGCGAGCCAACAGTTTGTCGGGATATATAGATCGCAACCGGCGTTCATCTGGTCCAAACCTTGGCCGCTTAGGCCTGATGGGCTGACAGACTGACTGCCGTGGCTCAACGAGCCACGGTCTGCTCGCCACTCGCACCGAAAAAGGCCT
>CAYXFO010000223.1:1574-7492 GCA_964464255.1 uncultured Pirellula sp. | reverse complement strand
CCTCGGCGGCGGTCGATTCCTCGTCGCGCCCGAAGGCTTGTTGGTAACCGGGACCGTGTCGGCGCCGTGGTCGGCGAACTCGAGGTCGCGGGTTGCCACCTCCACCTAAGTCATCGCCGTGGATACGAGAACGGAATCGCTTCTTTTTTGGCATAGATCCGCAATCCAGCAGATCGCTGAAGGTCCAGGATGCCCGCGTCTGTGCAGATCAACGGGCCGAACATCAGCGTGCAATTAAGCAGGGAACGAAGGGGATGGAAACAATAAGGGGTTAAGGCACAACCGATCCGAACAGGATCACCTGATCAAGGACCAGTCCATGGTTCGCAGTACATCATCTCCCTCAACTCGCCAGCTTTTGTTCGTTAGGGATGTCATCCTGACCAACGAACAGAATTGCTATTGCTGGAGTGCAGGCCAAATAAGTTTGACCACAAGAGGGAAATAGGAGAGAACTCCACCGCCGAAAACCAATTGCCGAACTCGACTCTGTTGATGCCACCATCAGGACGTCATATGCCCAGAGGCGAAAAGCGCCGAGGGTGGGGTGCGACTCACTGTCATCAAATCCTGGTGCCGCACGCATGAAACACCAAAACAGGTGTTCCACATCAACACTCCAAATACTAGTGCGAAGCGGCCTCCTGTCAAGCAGACAACCGGGTTGGAGCCGTCAAGGTCCACTTTTTTCCCCCATTTTTAGGCTATCGATTTAGTTTTCCCAGTCGGCATTACCGATGTAAGAGGCAAAGTGGCGCTGTCGCCATGCCGCATACTTGCAGAGCGAGGTAACGATGAGCCGCGAAGGATCGGGTTTCTTCCATGCTTTTTTAATGTTTTCAGGGCTCAACCGTGCGACGGCAAGCCGCTCAGTTAGTTGCCTAGTCGCTGGGATGGTCCTGCTTAGTGCGTACGCAACGCAGGCCGTCGCAGGCGATCCTTCACCCGAAATCGCATGGGTGGAGAATTTCGAACAAGCGATGCAGCTAGCTAAGGTTCACAACAAGCCGCTTATGATCCACTTCTATGGGGACCACTGCCCTCCCTGCCGGATGCTGGAGGCCAAAGCGTTCCGAAATAGAGAGTTTGTCCTGGCGCTCAACGACAATGTCATCGCCACAAAAGTGAATGCGGACCAAAGGCGAGACATCGCGCAGCACTATCAAGTCACTCGCTGGCCGACCGATGTCTATCTGCATGCTGACGGAACCGTGATCGAGCGAGGTATCAGCAATCAAGATCCTCAAGCTTACGCGAGGACTGTCCTTCGCGTTGCTCAGCGACATCAAGATTGGGCTCTCGAACGAGTAGCCGCACGGGATGCTCGGGATCGCCGCGATCAACAAGTCGCGGTAAGCGATCTTTCAAAATTCAAAAGCAGGATATTTGGTGATGCAACCAAAAGATCCGCTCCGGTCCGTGTAACCTCGGCGGAATGGTCGCAAGCACCCAACATGCAGGTCATCAACGTCGAGGAACAATTGGCGGCTGCGGATAACCCTGTATTGAATAACCCTCAGAGTGTTGAGGCGTATAACGCGAATGGCCCTTTGCACGAAACTGCGCCTGATGCGATGAGCCTGTCGGCCTCATCGAATCAGGAACTGAGCAATGGGAAGCAACTCGAGGCGTTGGCTACCCAACCCGGACTCGGCGGCTTCTGCCCTGTCGCTCTACAGGATTATCTACGGATGCCTCCCGAAGTTCAGGCAACGCGTAGCCCTTGGGTTTTGGGCAAAGAGGAATTCTCGGTACGGCATCGCGGTCGTATCTATCGATGCTCTTCGCCAGAGTCTCGGGAGCGATTGCTTCGAGATCCGGACGCCTATGCTCCTGTATTCAGCGGATGCGACTTGGTTGAATTCGCCCGGTCAGGTGTACTGATCGAAGGGAAATGCGATTTGGGGTTCATCGAACAGAACACTGGCAGAGTGTTCCTGTTCGCAACACGGGCTAGCTATGAAGAGTTTGCTCGCAACTGCGAGCGCTATTCGAACTTGAGTGACCCGAGTCGAGATCGGATGGCTCAAGGACAACCCGCGACCAATCTCAGGTAGTGCAACGTGCCCATTGATCACTTGCGACTTCATCCCATGCGAAAACCGCTGCGCAATGCAAATCCAAAAGGCGGTCTTCGTTCTTTGCTAAGTGCTAGCGCGTGCCTGGCGATCACTTCGGCGATCCATAGTTCTTGGCAATCCCCTGCGCAAGCACAGCAGCTGAATGATTCCGCCGCAAACGCAGTCTATTGGTCTCGCAGCGAGTTCGTTATCCCTTTTCAAGTCGACGCCAGCGGTGAAATTCCAGCCGAGGTAAGGCTCGAGGTTTCAGAGGACGCAGGGCAAACATGGAAACTGTATACCCGCGCCGATGTGCGGACCCGTCAGTTCCGATACCGAGCGACCAGCGATGGCGAATTCAGGTTCCGGCTAAAAACCGTCGATCGAAACGGAAACGTATACGATAATCCAGGCGAACCCTTGGTCGTCGTCGTCGATACCAACAAGCCCGATGGCGAACTGCTCGTGGATATCGACCCCAAAGGTCTCATGTTGGCCGAGTGCCTGATCAAGGATGCTGCTCTCGACTCAACTACGGTCAAGCTCGAGTATCAAACCGACGCCAATCCACAATGGATCTCTGTTCCATGCGAGGTAAGTTGGGTGGAAGAGACGGGCCAATGGACGGTGTCGGGAACCTGGGACATGCGGTCCGAGGCTACTCAATTGGTCGTCCGTGTCGTAGCCAGGGATCGTGCGGGCAATACCTCGGAGTGGACTCGTATGCCCCGTCTGCCTCGCTCCGCAGGAGTGGTTCGCGAAATGAAACTAGCGAGCAATCCAGATGGAGCCCAAGGTGCGAATCGGGTGGGAGCTGGAATTCTTCGACTACCGCAACCACCTAAAGAGCGTCAGTCCTCCACGCAAACCAACGCTCCGCCAAGTATGGCAACGCAGGAGGCGGATGTCCCCAAAATCGAAGTCCTCGGCGGTCCCGGTGCACGCAAAGCTCCGACCGATCTCCAACGCGAGGCACAATTGCGAGAGCAAATCTTGGAATCGCAACAGCGACTCATCGAATATCAAAACCGTATCTTGATGCAGCAACGCGCGGTTTCCAGCAACACAGCCTCGACAAACACATCTCTCAACGTATCGGCCCCGCAAGTCGCGTCGGCTGTGCCGCCGATTGCAGACCAACGGCTGCAAACCTTGGAGGGAACCGATAACATTCATCGAAGCGATGTTCTTCACAGCAACAGCTGCATCTTCAGCCTCGATTATGTCGTCGATAACGATCCAGGAGCAGCAACCGCCAACGTCGAATTGTGGGGCACTATCGATCAGGGGGATTCCTGGGAGCGTTGGGGTGTCGACTCAGACCGCGAAAGCCCGTTCGATATCGAGGTAGAGCAAGAAGGGCTGTTCGGTTTTCGTATGGTGATCGTCGGTGCCAATGGCGTTGCCTCTCGCCGACCGCTGCCGGGAGACAAACCCGATGCCTGGGTTCGTGTCGATACGCAGATCCCCGGCTGTCGCATTCTCAGTGTCCTCAACGGCAAGGGAAACGATGCGGGATCGTTGGTGATCGAGTACTCGGCTACCGATGACCATTTTGGCGATCGACCGATATCGTTCGCTTGGGCTCCCAATCCGAATGGCCCGTGGCAACCGATCTCGCAGGGTGCTCGCAACAACAGCCGCTATGTATGGACTCCGGATCCCGGGCTTCCCGACAGGGTGTATCTGCGGATGGAAGCAGTCGATGCGGCGGGCAACGTCGGTGCTAACCAACTCGATCTGCCAGTCGACATTCAAGGGGCCTCGCCTCGCGGACGTATTCAAGGGGTAAGGCCTCAACGATAGAATCACCTTCTCGCTCCTCGCGGAATGATCCGAGCATAGTAACTTGGAATACATAGTGACTTGGAATACATCGCATAAACACGTTACAATAGAAGGGCTTTTGTACTCGACGAAACCTACTAGGAAATCCTTTCCATGCCTTCCCCGTTTCCCGGAATGGACCCATTTCTCGAACGTCCGGAAATCTGGCCCGACTTCCATGACAGCTTGATCGCTTACATTCGCGAAGCGTTGCAACCCTTGCTCCGACCGCAATATGTTGCGTTGACACAGGACCGGTTGTTTGTGGTCGAGAACAATCGCCCCATACGTCCTGATATCTCGGTGTTTGAAGGTCGACCGTACCCTTCTTCCGCAGCATCTGCCACCTCGTTATTGGAGGCTCAAGCGGCCGATCCGATAACATCCTTGTTGGATTTCGACAAAGAAACGATTCGGCAACCCTATATCGAAATCATTGAACCCGCCTCTGGCAATCAAGTCATCACAGCGATTGAGGTTCTGAGTCCAGACAACAAAACACCGGGACCTGGGCAAAGGTCGTACGAGCAAAAGCAAACGGAACTCCTCGCCTCGGATGTCAACTTGGTAGAGATCGATCTTCTCAGCACCGGCAAGCGAACCATCCCTGGGATACTCGATTTTGCGACGATTCCGGAGGGTGTATTGAGGGATCTGCAACGGAGGTATCTGGTCGCGGTCAGTCGCATGCAGCCTCGGCGCTGCGAGTTCTACGGCATTGATTTAGATCAACGCCTGCCACGTATCGCGGTCCCTTTGAAACGCTCCGATAAAGATGTGACGCTCGACTTGCAATCAGCCTTCCACCGCTGCTACGACAGCGGTCCGTATCCGCAGTTGCTCTATTACGATCATGGGGCGCCCGCACCTTTGAGCGATGCAGAAACGGCCATCGTCGCGAAGGTATTCTCGCAAGGATAGTCGCTGCTCGCTGCCGCTTTAAGAATAGAGTTGGATCGCTTTGACAATCGCATCGATTTCGTTCGGGACAGCGATCGCGCGGTTGGCGAAGGATGCTCGATTCACGCCACGTTTGCCCAGAACTTCATTGAATGTTTCTTGGTCGGTCGTATGGTAAGCGACCGTTGCTGTGGGATCTTTCAGTTGATGACCGGTGAGGATACAGACCACTTGATCATCCATGCCGATCACTCCTTGCTGTCGCAGTAGCCGTGCCCCCGCAACGCTCGCTGCACTCGCGGGTTCGCAACCGATTCCTCCTGCGCCGACCTGAGCCTTGGCGTCGAGGATCTCTTGGTCGTTGACTTTGCGAACCACACCATCGCACACATCGAGCGCTCGCAAACATTTCTTCAGATTGACGGGTCGATTGATTTCAATGGCGCTAGCGATGGTGTCTGCTTTGCGATGCTCGCGATCGAGCTCGTCGTAATACCAGCAGGCGATCTCCATGCGAGGGCGACCTCCCAGCCATTTCAAGTTGCGTTGATTGTACAGGACATCGAGCGTATCGGCTCCTGCGGCATTGATGACGGCCAGTCTCGGAACGCGCGAGATGAGGCCCAATTGCTTGAGCTCCATGAAGGCCTTGCCGAACGCGCTGCTGTTCCCGAGGTTCCCGCCCGGGACGACAATCCAATCTGGAATCTCCCAACGAAGCGCTTCGAGCACGCGGTACATCACCGTCTTCTGCCCTTCGAGCCGAAACGGATTGACGCTGTTGACCAGATAGATGCCGAGAGCTTTCGATACCTCCTGCACTCGGGCCATGGCATCGTCGAAGTCGCCGGCGATCTGGACGGTCAATGCACCGTACTCGAGAGCTTGTGAAAGTTTTCCATACGAGATTTTGCCTGAGCCGATGAAGATGACCCCTTTCATTAACTGAGTCACCGCGCAGTACATGGCTAGCGAGGCGCTGGTGTTCCCAGTGGACGCGCATGCAGCGCGGCGAGCTCCGATCATGTTGGCGTGCGTAAACGCAGCGCACATCCCGTTGTCCTTGAACGATCCGGAGGGATTCATCCCTTCGTACTGGAGATGCAGCTTGCCAGGCCGGATGCCGACGTA
>CAYXFO010000223.1:0-1474 GCA_964464255.1 uncultured Pirellula sp. | reverse complement strand
GGGACGATTTCGAGCGTCGCACCCCCACAAACAGTAGCCGACAGCATCGAGTCCGCCAAAATCGCCGCACGCATCGCTGCTGAGAACAAGGGACAAGAGATTGTCGTCATCGATCTATCGAAGCAAACGAGCGTCTTCGATTGCTTCGTGATCGCTACCGGCACAAGCCGTCGCCAACTGCACGCGATCGCCGAAGAAATCGACCGCGAATTGCGCCGCCGAGGAGAGATTCGCATCTCGATCTCGGGTTATGACGAAAGCCACTGGATTGCGCTCGATTACGGCGGAGTGGTCGTGCATCTGTTCGACGAAGAACATCGCCGCTTCTACGACCTAGAGGGTTTGTGGGCCGATGGTGTTCGCGTCGATTTGTCGGACGTGCTCCGTGCCACAGGCGCCCAGCCGAGCGGATTCTAGAACCCGAACCAAGGAAGGCGCACTGGTCACATGATCGCGATTTCGGTCGAGTATCTGATGTGGATTCTGCCCGTTCTGGTCGCAGTCTCACTCGTGTTGGCTGCGACTCGACATGAACGGACCGATTTGATTTTGAGCCAAGCATGGCGATCCGGATTGTGGACAGTTTGTTTTCTGGGCATCGTCGCTGCCCTGATCCGCTTCGCAATTTGGCGTATCGGCTAAGCCCTTTACTCATCGTTCGAGGTGATTTCATGCCACTGTACGAATTCCACTGCCGAGATTGTGAAAAAGATGTCGAGTTGCTCATGCAGCGATTCGATGACTCTCCGGTCTGCCCGGAGTGCGGCTCGAAAAAGATGACCAAGCTTCTGAGTGTCATCGGATCTCCGGTTACATCAGAGAGCGGTTCTCAGCGATCGGCCTCCGAAGGGGAAACGTGCGGTCGTCCGCAATGTGCCCGGGGATGCATGTTCGACAACTGATACGGAGCGTACCCATGGAGAAACGGCGGTCGTGGTTTGGGATGTGGGCTTTGCTCCTTTTGCTACCGCTGGTGGGGTGTCGCGGATGCACCCAGAGTCCAACCAGCAAGGATACTGCAAAAGAAGAGGAACTCAAAAAAAAGAAACAACGCCTCGTCGCTGACGAGTTGCGAACGTTGCCGTACACCAAAGACAATCCTGTCAACGTCGTCAAACCCGGACATTGGTACCAGGTACGAAATAAAGTCAAAGCCAATTATGGCGATGAATCTTTGACTGTTGCGATCAGTGTTGTTGATCGCGAAGGGAACCCCTTATCTCCCGGATGGGGCAACGACTCGGTCTTTTTCATGCGAGATCTATCGCTGGCAACCGGGCAAGACAAAGTGATCGACGCCGCGATATTCCATCCGTTCCTTCCAGCGGAAACCGCACAGGAAACCGAGTCTGGAGCTAAGAGAACAACCACGATCCGCACTCGCTACTCGCTTCGCGGCATCGGCACTCTCGTCCTGGAGGAGAACTTCCCATGCAATATGTTCGAGGGCTATCAATATGACTTCGTTGTCCTC
>CAYXFO010000222.1:0-7519 GCA_964464255.1 uncultured Pirellula sp. | reverse complement strand
TTCCACCATCGACTGAAAGGATGTTCCTTGATCCGCTACGATGCTCCCGACCAAGCGACCAGTGTCTTGCTGCGGAAAGAATCCTTTTGAAACTCGGACGTATAAATAGACGTTGAAGGCGACGATGCACACAAAAGCAATCATCGTCCAACCCGGAAACCTCAATACCACATCCAGCATCTTGCCGTAGGCTGATTCCATCCAATAGCGATTACGATCCGAAGTCTTATGGCCGGTAGGTTTCAGCAGCAACGCGCATAGCATCGGGGTCGTAGTGATCGATATCACAAGAGAAATCAGAATCGCGATCGATAGGACCACCGCGAATTCCCGGAATAGCATTCCGACGACCCCTCGCATCAGTAGGATCGGAATGAAGACTGCAATCAGTGAAAGGGTGATCGAGAAAACGGTAAAACCGATTTCGCTCGCGCCTCGAATGGCAGCATCCATCGGTTTCATTCCTTTTTCCAGATAGCGGCTGATGTTTTCCGTCACGACGATCGCATCATCCACGACGAACCCGGTAGAAATCGTCAAAGCCATCAGCGACAAGTTGTCCAGGCTGTAACCCAACAGATACATCACCCCAAACGTGCCGATCAATGAAACCGGCACCGCAATCGTGGGCACAATCGTGGTCCTGACGTCGCGCAGGAACAGATAGACGACCACGACGACCAGTAGGATGGAGATCACGAGAGTTTTCTGCACCTCATCGAGCGATGCTCGGATGGTTGTCGAGCGATCAAGGCCGATCCCCAAATCGATCGCAGCGGGTAACTGCGCCTTCAAAGTCGGCATCATTTCTTTGATGCGATCGACAGTTTCAATGATGTTGGCTCCGGGCTGGCGAAAGATCAGCAAACTGATCGACGGCCTGCCATCGGCCATCGCAAAATTGCGAATGTCTTCGACGGAGTCGGTGACCTGGGCGATATCCTGCAAACGGATCGGTGCATTGTTTCTGTACGCAACGATCAACGGACGATAGTCCTGGGCCGTGACCAATTGATCGGTGGAGTTGAGGGTCCAATGGTTTTCGTCTGCATCGAAACTCCCTTTCGGACGGTTGGCGTTCGATGTGCCCAGCGATGCACGAACATCTTCGAGTCCGATATTGAGTTGGTTGAGGATGGTCGGGTTGAACTCGATGCGAACCGCAGGGTTGGAACCACCGGTCGCGAAGACTTGGCCTACTCCAGAGATCTGCGATAGTTTCTGCTGAACGATATTGGTGGCCAACTCATACATCTGCGGCTTCGAGTAGATCTCGGAAACCATGGTCAGCAGCATGATGGGAGAATCGGCCGGGTTGACTTTCCGATAGGACGGGTTGTTAGGAAGATTGGGTGGCAGTTGGCTACGGGCCGCATTGATCGCTGCCTGAACTTCGCGTGCCGCTGCATTCACGTCGCGATCGAGTTCGAATTGCAACGTGATCGAAGTCGATCCAAGGGTGCTCGTCGAGGTCATCTCCGTGACCCCGGCGATACGGCTTAGGGATCGCTCGAGCGGTGTCGCAACCGCAGAGGCCATGGTCTCGGGGCTGGCCCCTGGCAGCGACGCGCTGACGGAGATGGTCGGAAACTCAACCTGCGGAAGAGGCGAAACCGGAAGCAAAAAGTAGCCGAGGATCCCCGACAGCGTGATCGCGATCGTCAGGAGCATCGTTCCGACGGGGCGTCGGATAAAGGGTGTCGAAAAGTGGATCGAGCCATGCGTTGTCATGCGGTCGCCTCCGCCGTATGTGCTCGATTGCGCGAGAAGCGATCAAACCACAAATAGATCACCGGTGTCGTATAAAGCGTCAACGCTTGGCTGAATACCAAGCCTCCGATGATACATATGCCGAGCGGTTGCCGCAGTTCGGAACCAACTCCGAAACTGAATGCCAACGGGACCGCTCCCAAAAGGGCGGCCATGGTTGTCATGAGAATCGGTCGCAAACGCAGCAAGCTGGCATGAAAGATCGCTTCTTCGGCGTTCAGGCCTTGGTTCCGCTGAGCCTCGAGTGCAAAGTCGATCATCATGATCGCGTTCTTCTTGACGATCCCGATCAGCAGTATGATTCCAATCACGGCGATCACCCCTAAATCCATCCGTACGAACTGCAAGGCCAGCAGAGCACCGACACCAGCCGAGGGCAACGTTGACAAAATGGTTAATGGATGAATGTAGCTTTCGTAGAGAACCCCCAGGACGATGTAGACCGTGATCAATGCAGCGAGAATAAGAAGGGGTGTCGTGGAGAGTGACCGCTGATAGGCTTGGGCCGCTCCTTGGAAAGCGCCGATCATGCTGCGCGGAATCTCAAGTTCTGCAAGACTTTTCTCGACCGCTTCGACCGCTTGACCGAGCGATACGCCTGGGGCCACATTGAACGAAATCGTGACCACAGGGAATTGCGCCTGGTGATTGACCGACAGCGGTGCGTTGCGATAGTCGATACGGGTTAGGGACTCCAAGGGTGCTGTCCTGCCGGTTGTGGTTTTCACATACATCGACCCGATATCGGACAGGCTGTTCCGGAACTCGGGCGCGACTTCGAGCACGACTCGATACTGACTCAATTGCGTGAAGATCGTCGACACTTGGCGTTGTCCAAAGGCGTTGTACAGAGCATCATCGATCATGAGGGGTGTGACTCCCAATCGAGATGCCGTATCGCGATCGATAACGAGTAGGGCTTCCTTGCCTGCAACCGCTTGATCGCTTGCCACATCGCGCAGTTCCGGTTGCTCGCGCAATTTGTCGACAACGCGTGGGATCCACTCCATGAGTTCCGCTGGGTTTGCGCTCTCGAGCGAGTATTGATACTGGGTTCTTGAAACGCGGGTTTCGACCGACAGATCCTGGACAGGTTGCAGGAACAGTTCGATACCATCGACAGCCGCAGCCTTTTCGGACAATCTCGCCATCACCTCGCCGATCGTTTCCGCGCGATCATGATGGGGCTTGAGGTTGATTTGGATGCGACCGTTATTAAGAGTCAGGTTGATGCCATCGATTCCGATGAAGCTCGCGATGCTTTCCACCGCAGGATCGCTGGATAAGATCGCGTTGAGTTGCGATTGCTTTTCGCGGATGCTGTCGAAGGATGCATCCTGCTGAGTCTCCGTTGTTCCGACGATAACGCCCGAGTCCTGCAACGGGAAGAAACCCTTGGGGATATTGATGTACAAAACGATCGTCGCCACGAGCGTTGCCAGAAAGACCGTCATGGTCAACCGTTGATGCCTCAGTGTCCATCGCAGGGTCACATCGTAGAACTGTAGAAGGTATTGAAACAGCCAGCCCTGCGAAGCATCGTGTTGTTGCGCTCGTTCTTGTCTGGTTTTCCGCTTCAAAAGGAACGCACACATCATCGGAGTCAACGTCAGCGATACGATTGCCGATACAAAAATCGTAACGCTCAGCGTAACCGCGAACTCTCGGAAGAGCCTGCCCACGACATCGCCCATGAACAGAAGCGGGATCAATACCGCGACAAGCGACACGCTCAGCGAAATGATTGTGAAGCCGATTTCTGAAGCGCCGCGAAGTGCGGCCGGAAACGGTTCCATCCCTTCCTCGATGTAACGCATGATGTTTTCGATCATGACAATCGCATCGTCGACAACAAATCCAGTCGAAATGGTCAAAGCCATCAAGGTGAGATTGTTTAGCGTATAGCCGAGCAAATACATGATCCCAAACGTTCCGACGATCGACAGAGGAACCGCAGCGCTTGGGATGATGGTCGCACGTGGGCTGTGAAGGAACAGGAATATCACCAAAACCACCAATCCGATCGTCAGCAACAATTCATGCTGAACACTTTCGACCGACGCGCGAATGGTTGTAGTTCGGTCGGTTAACACATCGACACGGATCGCTGCCGGAAGGGCCTCCTTCAACTGAGGGAGCATTTCCTGGATACGATCGACGACGTCGATGATATTGGCACCGGGCTGTCGCTGGATATTCAATAAAACCGCGGGCGTCGTATCTCGCCAGGCCGCTTGGCGTACGTTTTCCACATCTTCAACAACATTGGCCACATCCGACAACTTGATCGGTGCTCCACTTCGATAGGCGACGATCAGTTCGCGGAACTGGTCGGCGGTAAACAACTGGTCGTTGGCACCGATGATGATGGATTGCTTGGGGCCATCGAAGCTCCCTTTGGCTTGGTTCACATTGGCCGCGACCAAGGCAGCGCGTAGATCATCGAGTGTCAAATTGACGGCCGAGAGACTGGTCGGGTTGGCCTGAACGCGAATCGCAGGCTTTTGTCCACCGGAGACCGTGACTTGTCCGACCCCTTTGACTTGCGATAGTTTTTGGGCGAGTCGCGTGTCCGCGAGATCTTGAATGCGTGGCAGAGGAATCGTGTCCGACGAGAGAGACAGTGTCAGGACCGGCGCATCGGCGGGATTAACCTTGGAATAGATCGGGGGATTCGGGAGATCGCGCGGCAGAAAATTGCTGGCGACATTGATGGCTGCTTGAACTTGCTGCACCGCGACATCGATATTCAGTTCCAGGGAAAATTGCAGTGTGATGACCGAGCAGCCTTGCGTGCTCGAGCTGGTCATCTGTTGCAGACCCGGGATTTGCCCAAACTGTTTTTCTAGCGGCGCAGTGACCGACGAGGTCATCACCTCGGGGCCGGCCCCTGGATAAAACGTGATGACTTGGATGGTTGGATAATCGACTTGCGGAAGGGCTGCCACAGGAAGTTGGCGATAGGCGACCCATCCGCTCAGGAGAATAGCAACCATCGAGAGGACTGTAGCAACCGGCCGAAGGATGAAGAGACGCGAGATGTTCATCGATCGGAACCCTAGCGTTTATTCTCGCCAGGTAGAGTTACCTTGGCTTTGGGCATCAGTTTATCGGTTCCTTCGGTAACCACGCGCATACCAGGTTCCAAGCCGGAATCGATGACCGACTTGCCTCCTTCGCTGAACGCAACCGTGACCCGAGCGATATCGACAGTTGAATCTTCCTGCACAACATAGACATAGAGAAAATCGACTCCTCGCTGAACTGCGGAGGATGGAACCACGATGGCGTCTTCCCATCGGCGAACGAGCAATCGCACATTCACGAATTGGTTGGGAAACAGAGCCCCGTCTGCATTCTCAAAGTTCGCTTTCAAACGAAGGGTCCCCGTCGTCGGATCAACCTGATTGTCGATCGCGGTCAGCGTGCCTTCGGCCAATTGATTCTGAAAACTTCGATCGTATGCGAAGACAGGAACCGTACTGGATGACGCCAGTTGTTTTTGAACGCGAGGTATCTCGTCTTGCGGAATCGGAAAGAGAATCGAGATCGGTTGCAGTTGAGCGATGACAGCAAGACCCCGTGGGTCGTTGGCTTGAACGATGTTCCCCTGGTCGAGAACTCGCAGACCGACGCGACCGGAGATCGGAGCGAGGATGGTGCAGTACTCCAATTGCAGTTCGGCGTTAGCGAGAGAGGCGCGATCGACTTCCACAACTGCTTGTGCTTGTTTGAATGCCGCTTCGAGTTGATCTCTCTCCTGTTCCGAAAGGGAATCACCGGCTGCGAGATTTCTCGCTCGTTCGAAGCTGAGTCGAGCCAATTCGAGTGCCGCCATGTCTCTCTGCAATTGACCCTTGGATTGATCGCGCACCGCCTCGAAGAGACGAGGATCAACCTTGGCCATCACTTGTCCTGCTTCCACCATCTCCCCTTCTTTGAAGAGGACTTCGACCAATTCACCATCCACACGACTCCGAACGACGACATTGTTGAATGCAGTTACCGTCCCAAGACAATTGATGAACTGCGATACGGGCTGTCGGTCGGCGATAGCGGTGCTCACCACCGGAGGGCGAGGCTCAGGGCGGGAGGATTTCGATGCAGGTCGAATCCAGGCGTCGACGACCGGTTGCCATTGCTCACGAGTCCAGTAGACGCCTGCTCCGAGAGCGAGGAGCAGCACCGTAGAAATCGTTCGATACGTCCACGAACGCCTCGGGATCACAGATGTATCAACAGTCGGCGATTCGGGCTGAGAAGTCCCTGGAGCGATGTCTTTTGCGGAAAATGCCACGGACGACGGGATCTGCTCAGTCGTTGGTCCCCCGAGGTTTTCGGGTGCGTCGAAGGATGGCTGGCTTGACATGAACGGCCATGAGGTTGGAGGGGAGGTCGCCGGGTCAACCACCACCACTTTCCAGTAGCTATCTGGTTGCCGAGTGAGAATCGACCTGTTCTGATTGTAATCGGCGAGCAAGCTAAACGTTACCCTTCCGCCCGAAACCCCGTCCTCGAGAGGAAAAAACCAAGCCATGCAGGCGTTTCCTGAATTTGTGCTTCCCACTGAAATCTCATTGCCCGACTCGGATGGGGGTGCTCGGTTGGAATTAGCGTTAAGACTGGCACAATCGGCCAGCCAAACCACGCTTCGGTATTTTCGAACAGATGCCTATCAGGTGGAACGCAAAAGCGATCGCTCCCCAGTCACCCTTGCGGATAAGGAAGCGGAGCAACTCGTCAGGTCGATGGTTGCCGAACACTATCCGGAAGATGGAATCCTCGGGGAAGAGTTCGGAAGCGAGCCTGGCAGCAGTGTTTTTGAATGGATCATCGATCCGATCGACGGGACGAAGAGTTTCATTTCCGGAGTTCCCTTGTATTCGACGCTGGTCGGTCTCACATGTCGGGGCGAACCGGTGCTGGGTGTGATTGCGATTCCAGCCTTGGGTGAGTTAGCAATCGGTATCCGAGGTCGGGGAACGTGGTATGGGCAAGGGAACGGAGCGGGGAAAGTGAATTTGGCCCCCACCCGTGTTTCAAATGTCAAAGAGCTGTCCGAGGGTTTATTTGTGGTTTCCCAGGTCGATAACTTTCAAAGACGCCATGCCCAGTCTGCGTATGAGGAACTGGAGCGAAAATCGTATATCACCCGCTCTTGGGGTGATGGCTACGGTTACTTGCTTGTTGCGACTGGCCGAGCTGAACTGATGGTTGATCCGGTCGTCAATCCATGGGACGTAGCAGCGGTAGCACCCGTAATTGTCGAGGCGGGGGGCCGATTTTCATCTTGGGCCGGGGAGTACGATATTCGGGCCGGACATGGCTTTGCGAGCAACGGGCATGTGCATGAAGTCGCCCTGCAAACCCTGAAGCCGTTTGCTTAGTACTTTGACAATTGGGCTTGGAACTTGTTTCTTCTCAACCCGAAACGTAAGTGAGGGATAGACTTACGTCGATCGCGACGTGTTCTCTCGCGCGTCCCTCGCTCATGCGTCGGGTTTTGATTGTCATACCAACGTGGATCGCTACTGGATCGTAGATTTGACAACACATACGTTAGAGGTCACAAGGCTGGTGAGAACCGTTCTAGCCCGATATCATTAGGTCGGACGGCGAGAACTCTTGCAAGTGAGGCAACGGACTTTGATTCAGTCAGGAAAACGCGGTTTTTTGGCTCTTGAAGATGGTTCTGTTTTCGAAGGTATTTCGATCGGTGCTGATGGAGAACGGGACGGCGAGGTTGTCT
>CAYXFO010000221.1:4797-7525 GCA_964464255.1 uncultured Pirellula sp. | reverse complement strand
ATCGCTCTTCGATATTGTTCGCGTCGTTGAGATATTCCTCGCGAGGCACATCCACTACAGGCCAGTTGCCGGGGCGGACCCGTACAATCCTGCCAGGTCGCAGACCTTCAATGATCAGATCCGTCTCAAATCGGATCTGGATACCGCTGCTGCCCAGCGGTGGCTCACCAGGACTCTTGATGACTTCCAAAATCGAACCTCTCGATGCCATGTGGGCAGGACTATATGCACCGTGAGTATGCTTCAGGTTGTTTTCGACGGCATTCATCATCGCCGGGACCCCTTGTTTGAAGTCCGCATACAAGGCTTCGTCCATGCCACCGAACAACGTTGCAGTCACGGTGGCTCGACCGAATTTGCCATACTCGACAGCATCGACCCAACCAGCCATCCAGCGGCTTCGGATGAATGACTTGTGTACTTCGGCCTGATGACGCGCCGCACGCTGCATCGAAGTCTCATCCAGCCAGATATCCGAAATATGAAAACGGGTGAAGATGCCATCGGGTGTTGGCTTCCACATGATCCCAAGCAAAACCTCTTGGCCATCGAGCGATTTTCTACCGCTTGCAGGCCAAGCCCCCTCGGCGATCAAGTCCTCGATCGCAAGCATCTCGCGACCTCGCCAAACGCGCGTCGCGGCATCGAACGTCATCGTTTGCTCGTCACTCTTCGCGTCTGTGTTTTGCTTTGCTTCGCAACGTGCGATGATCTTCCCCTCGTTGTTTTGAATCTCCAGTTCCTTGAGTCGCCAGACTTTCCCCTCGCGAAGGCAGAGACTCGGATCGTCTTCGAGCAGAATCATGTGATTCTCTGCAGGTTCGACCCCCGCGCCGCGATTATGATTGGCGTCCTTCTCCTTGTTTTCGACCGGCAATACCGGCACCGAGGAGATTCGCGGATCGGGTGGCAGATACGCTCGAGCGTGCAGCACGGTGCCGATCGGTATATCCCTCAAGTCCGCCGGTCCGCCTCGATATCGAATGATCCCGTATGGAAGCATGGCAAACGGTTGTGGGTCGTTCCGGAAAAACATGCCCGACCCTGCGACTCGGATCGAGCCTCGACGATTGGCATGATCGACGAAAACGAGTTCCCCTTTGTAGGAGTGAGCCTTCTCCAGAGGCGGAAACTTTCCGGCCTCAGGGCGAAACGGTTCGCTTTTGCCAGCGTTTTTTTCTTGCGCGATGGCTGGTACTATAAGCGAAAAGCGGCCAACAGCCACAATCGCGAAGCCTAAGCTAAAAAGAAGGATAACTGAGTAACGATAATTGAAAAATGCAAAACGTTTATTTGTAACAATCTGATTCTCATCTTGCATTTTCAAATCTCCAATAACCACTACTCATTTCCCACGCAGTTAAGAGTCGGCTCACACAGCGATCGCCTTGTTGCTATCGCCAAACTGATCGATCTCGCAGCCCATTCTCTGCGCCATCAGCAACAGCAGATTGCTCATATGCGCATCGGAATTCGCAGGGCGACTGCATAATCCGTAGTGCTCACCCGGTTTGTCGAGCTGATAGCCGGGGAAGTGACCTTGGTTGAAATCGAGGTGGTTTCCATGCTTGAGACCTAGATCGGATCCGCCAGCGAGTACGAGCGGAAGATTCGCGTTGCCGTGGCTGTGGCCGTAGCACATGCCGCTACCGAACAAAGCCATCGTGGTGCCAAGCAATGACTGGCCGTTGAGGTCTTTGGTCTCTTGGAGCCGCGTTAGAAAATAGCTGAACTGCTCGATGGCAAACGTATCGTACTTGGTGAGTTTCTCCATATAGCCCGGATCGCCTCCGTGATGGCTGAGTTGATGACGGGACTCGGTGATGCCGATTTCCGGGATGGAGAACGCGTCTCCCTCGCCACCTAAACTGAAGGTTGCAACGCGTGTCACATCGGTCTGAAACGCGAGCACGATCAAGTCGTAAACGGTTCGAAAGTATTCTCCTGCGAGTGTCGCAGCGACATCTCGATTGGTTCGTTTGCGATCGTTCTCGGAAATACTCGGAAGAGGCGTATCGAGCCATGCGTCTGCTCGCCGTGTTCGCACTTCTGCCTCGCGGACCGAAGTGAGGTATTGATCGAGACGCCCTTTATCGGCAGCGCCCATCGCTTCTTCGAGCCGACGCACCTCCGCAAGATTGGCATCCAGGACGCTTCCCTTGCGGCGGAGAGCCTTGCGTTGCGCTGCGGTGCCCCCTTTGGGTTCTTCAAAAAGAGAAGCGAAAATCTCGCTGCATCGTCGCATCGAAGGCAAGCGAACGCCGTCTGCTGTCCAGCTAAGTGAATCTCCGGTGAGGGCGATTTCCATCGAAGGATATCGGGTGTGCTTTGCAGTGACCTCGGCCATTTTTTGATCGACCGAAATCGTATTTCGATCCGAGGGGCCCAGCTTGCCACCCGTCAACCAAACGGAAATACAGTTGTGGTGGTGGCCCAAGGCACCTGGATGGTGGAGACCGCTGATCGGAGTCACGACTTCGCGATGCTTTTCCAAAGGCTTGAGCGAGCGAGAGAATTGGTAGTCCTTGCCCGGTTGCGTGATCTGGTAATTGAGAGAGTGCACACCATTGGCGAGATACACAAACGCGCTGCGGCGAGGAATTTCCAGCGGCTGCGCAGCTCGAAGTGGAACCATGCACTCCAAAAGCGGGAGGGAGACGCAACTCCCCAGTGCACGCAAAGCATGGCGACGATCGATCAGCCAGGATTGGGATAGAAAAGTCATTGG
>CAYXFO010000221.1:0-4697 GCA_964464255.1 uncultured Pirellula sp. | reverse complement strand
TTAGTGCCTATCCGCAAACCATCGGAAACCGCGGCTAGCGCCAGAGCGGCTAATGGTTTTCGGATCGGCTCTTATCTCTTTCTTATCAGTTCCGACAAAGCCACCGCGCGCACGATATCCTTGATTCGGTATTCGTTCTTTTTCGCTTCGGCTTCAATTAACTTGAGATCCTCTTGATCATCGACGGTCAATACGCGTCGAAGAGCGTAGGTGCATAGGTGTTCGATCAAGGCTCTTGCGATCCGTTCGCGATCGTCGAGCAAGTGTTTCTTGAATTGGACGGAATCCTGAAACGCTCGACCGTCTGGCATGACACCTGAGGCATCGATCGCCGGATCCTCGCCGAGTCCTTTTTCCACTCGCTCGCGCGTTCGCCACTGTCCAATTGCATCGTAATTGTCCCAAGCGATTCCGAAATGATCGATCGTCGCGTGGCAAGCGGCACAGTTCGGGTTGCTGCGATGCGATTCGATCTTTTGGCGAATGGTCATCTTGGGGCCGTCTGCCGCATTGGGTTCGATGGGATCGACATTCGCTGGTGGCGATGGAGGAGTCTTGCCGAAAATCGCTTCGCTAACCCACACCCCTCGATGCACCGGTCGATGGCGAGTTCCGTCGGAAGTTAGGCCCAGTACCGCACCCATCGTCAGCAGCCCGCCTCGATGATCTTCAGGCTTGAGCGACACTCGCTGAAAGCTATCGGTGCTTGGTTCGGGCAAACCATAGAAATCGCATAGCCGGGCATTCACCATCGTCCAATCGGAATCGATTAGATGATTCAGAGACAAGTTCTTCGAAAACATTTCACGAAGAAATTCGACGGGCTCGCGCCGCAAGCTCATTTCCAACCACGCATCGTAATTGGGGTACAGTTTCTTATCCGGCGGGAACATTCCTAGACGATGAAGTTGCAGCCACTGTCGCGTGAAATCATCGACGAAACGATTGGATTTGCTGTCTGCCAACATGCGATCCACTTCGTTGGCCAAACGATCGCCGCTGAGAGCGCCCGCTTCGGCAGCCGCGAACAAACCTTCATCCGGCATCGAACTCCAAAGAAGGTACGACAACCGCGAAGCGAGTTCCCAGTCGTTGAGACGTTCTCGCGTTTGAGGCTCCCCTTCGACGAGGTAGATGAAATGCCTCGAAGTGAGCACCCCTTGCATGGCAACTCGATAGGCGTCCGCCATGGACTCCCCTGCGTCGCGTTCGGCTTGATAGGCATTCAGATAGGCGGTCAATTCCTCCTTCTGCACTCCGCGCCGCCACGCGCGCTGAGCAAAACGCTGTAGATGGTCGGCTACCAAGTCAGCATTCGCATCCTGCGGTGGCACCAATCCCGTGCGTCGACCTTTCTCGTCGTCGGTAGTAATAGGCCCTTCCCATTCGATCCAATCAAGAATGACGGTCGAGAAGATTCCGTTTCCTTTGTCATCGAACATTTGCGGAGCATTGGCACTCAGCAAGAATGTCTCACTGCTGTGCGTAAAGAGGTAGCCGTTGGGGCTTGTGAGTGCGTTGCGGAATGCAGCCCCTTGTCTTCGATCGACGCCGTTGGTCGATACAACGCAAAAGTCGAGCGAAGTCGGCATCTCGAGGAACACTTCGAACTCATAGACCTGCGGTTGATCTTCCGACGCGGTGAGATCGAAATCGATAAGGCTGTCGACCGTTTCCTCTCCGGTGGGTTTGCCGATGCTGAGATGGGCCGGTTGCCCACCTGGGGGCCGAATGCCGCTGGCCTGGATCCGAACCTTGTACAGACCGCTATGTTCGGGGCCGGTTCGTCCGAACCAGTGCGGTGCAAGGGCTGTTGTAACGCGACCTGGAAACAGCAGATAACGCAAAGGCCGTCTGATACCGAAACGATCCAAGATCGCCTGTTGCTCTTTTCCTCCATTGTATCGGAGTTCGGCGGCGGTCTTTCGGACTTTGCGAGCTTCGCCCGAAGCGTCTGCGAATGCGCGATCGAGGACCAAGCCAGCTGCGCGATAGTATCGATCCACATGCGAAGGAGAGAGTGAAAGCTCGGATCCAATTCTCTCAAAGCCATGCCATAAAGTATCCTCGTTCAACTCTCCTGGCTTGGCCGGATCGTATCGAACGCCCAGCAAGTCGTAGACGGTGTTTTGATATTCCTTGCGACTGAGGCGATAATGAGTGACGGCTGGCCTGGCCGCCATCCGTGCCGCACGACCTTCTTTGAGTCGAGCATCGAGGCTGGTGAGAAAGGCGGCAATCTCTTGCTGAGTCGGTTTGGGTTCCTCGGCAGGCGGCATCTCGCCGCTGTTGACCTTCTCGAGTATCTCACCCCAACGATGGGAATCGGCTCCTAGTTTGAAGTCGCGTGAAAGTTGATCGATCCGAACGTCGCTTTTCTCTTTCTCCGGACCATGGCATCGGAGGCAGTGTTTCTCCAGAAACTGCTCCATCGGTTCCGAGGCATCGATCGTTTGCATGGTGCTGATGCAAGCGACCACAGAGGCCAAGGTTAGCAACGAATCCACCAAAATGCGAAGAGACCGCTCTGTAGTAGTTGATTGCAACAGCGTCCCTCCTCGATTCCACCTCGAATCTCTTGTACCTCCAGTCTAAGCATTCCAAGGGCTCAAAAGTACCCACTGGAATACTTTTCCTACATTCAGGAGTTGCAACGGATGCAGCAAAGACGACAAAACGCTTTGAATAAGCATTTTGCTGAGAAAATCAGCGGAGACGACCAGCATTAACTCCCAATCGTTTCGTCCTAACGATAGGTCGCAAGTACGGTTTCGATATCCTGCTGCAAGCTTTTTGGCAGCTCAGGGTCTTCCAGCAGTTTTTCCAAGGCCGGAGCGGCTGACTTCGCTGCTAGCCCGACCTTGACGATCGCTTGCACGGCCGAACTGGCTGGCTCGTATTTCCAATCTTCGTGATCGCTAAGCGCGCGAATGTATGCTTCCAACACCGCTGGGTCAGTGATCTTGCGATCGCCATAGGCTCGGATCACGGACGCTTTCACGAGATCATCAGGGTCTTCGGTCAGACTGAGCGAATGCTTCACAGCATTGGCCGGATCGACGGCAAAGAAAGCTTCAGGTAGTCCGATGCGAATGCTCGTGCAGGTTTCCGTTTTCGCTCGAAGAAGTTCATTCAGCAACGGTAATGCTCGCGGGCCTAGGACCGCGATCGCTTCTGCGGACTCATTGCCGAACGAGTCCTCGTCCGTGCACTCGAGCATCAACTCAGCGATCAATTGGAGCTTTTCGGGACGATTCCGTATGGTGACGAGTTTACAGATAGCTGCGGCAGCCCAAATGCGAACGTTGGGCTCATGTTCCGCTTCGGTTAATGCCATGAGCTTAGATATGGCATCCCACGAGGTCAGACCCGTCTTTGCAAGAAACTTGGCAACACGTCCTCGAAGCTTCGTTGGATAGCCGGCATGATCAGAGATCAAGACATAGACATCCGAGTCGTCGTCGAGCATGGCGATGATTCCAGGAAGCAACCCCTCGCAGTGATCTCTTCGATTCCTAACTTCCAGCGCTTCCAAAGCTTCCCATCGCAACAAAGGTTCGCTATCCCGTAGGTGACGTCCCAAATCCTGCACGGTCTCCCTACTGTCATTTCCAACGGCGCTCAACGCCACGAGTGCACGGGAACGCAAGTAGACGCTTTTCTCGTTGCAGTAGGGGAGGATCTGATTGAATGCCTCTCGGTTCTCTTTGCCGATACGAGCGATGATTTCAAACGCCCTGCCGCGCAAATCGTCGTTTTCGAGTGTCGGGAAGTTCTTTAGGATCTCTGGTACCGCGCTTGGAGGCAGTTCCAACATTCGGAACCAAGCTCGCCTCGAGACCGTTTCCCGATTCATGAAACTGCCTGGGATAGTGCGCCGGTCATTCAGAAGAAGCGTGAGTTGTGTAGCTATTTCGGGCTGACTCAACTCTTCTTCCGTCACTGCATCGATCGCAGCCACGATGCTTAGGACCTCGCTGCCTTGAAGTTTGGAGAGTGCCGTATCGGAGGATCCGTCTTGACCATGAAGTTGGCAATCGAAAAGCGAGGCCGAGGCCATGGCAACGCATGATATCAACACCCATCGCCAATGCGGTATTCGCGTCACCGATCGATCGGTGGCGTTGCATCGCTCGAGAAGATAGTGCATGAGCTGGCGCATCGTCGCGTCCGATAGTACGAATACGGATCCACTGCCAAGTCTTGCCAGTGTAACACAGTCTCGTGCTCCATGGGGATAGCAGCATCGCGATGGTCCGATACTCCGAACCGGGACGCTGCAACTCGTTCTCCCTCCTCGGCCTTTGATTCGCCTTCCATTCCGATAATCCAACGCCGACAAGTGCATCGTCCTTCGGCCCCTCGTGGCCTCGTGCCACGGGAGCCAGAGATTCGCAGCTAGTAGCCGCTCTCCAGCGGATCCTCCGACGACCCCCGCCGCCTTGTGCGGTGGGTGAAGCAGTTTCCGGTCGCTGACGAACCTTTGCTTCCGGTTGGACGAGCCGACCGGGGAGCGGTGAACGGATTGTTGTAGTTGTATGTTGCATCCTGTACGCTGGTAAGCAATATGGCGTGGATCGCCGAGATCGTCCTGTGGTGACGTCGCTCCTCGTCCTCGGTGATCGTTAGCGTTGCTGGAAAGTTTCGATACACCCGAAGCCTGGGCGATCATCGAAACGATGGCATCCGGACATCCA
>CAYXFO010000220.1:6883-7534 GCA_964464255.1 uncultured Pirellula sp. | reverse complement strand
GACATGCGAATCCCTCGCAGATCATCGCTGTCGACAGTAGTGCGAGAGCTCTTGAGTGGGCCCAGAGCAACGCTCAACGCAATGGACTCGGGGAGCGTGTAATCTGGGAGCAAAACGATTTCTATGCCTCGCTGGCGCAACGATTAGAACAGCGAGAGCAATTCGACATGATCGTGCTCGATCCACCTCGATTGGCAGGGTCGCGTGACCAAGTAGCGCGGGCGCTGGCCGCCTATCATCGCCTCAACTATCTGGCTGTCCGAATTTTGAAGCCGGGAGGAATCTTGGTCACCTGCAGTTGCTCGGGAAGGGTCTCCCGGCCCGACTTTGTGTCGATGCTCTACGGGGTCGCGACCCGAGTTGGGAGAGATATGCAGATTCTCGAAAATCGAGGTGCTGCTTCGGACCACCCGGTGTCGATCCATTGCCCAGAAACCGACTACCTGAAATGCCTGATTGCCCGGGTTCTGTGAATCAAATACTGTGAGTCAATCCGATGCGATCGACAGAGGTCAGAGGAGTTCCTTTCGAAACCGCATTTTTTGCGTTTCTAAAGCCGACAAAGATGACAAATCCTCAAAATTATCACAACCCTACGCGTGAGCGAGGGACGCATGAGGGAAGACGCCGCAAGCGACGTAAGTCTATCCC
>CAYXFO010000220.1:0-6873 GCA_964464255.1 uncultured Pirellula sp. | reverse complement strand
GGTTGGGAACGACCCGAAAAGGTGCATCTTTAGCGATGGTTTCAGCGGTCTCCTCACAGGAAGCCAAGGAGTTTTTCGGGGAAATCGCCTTTGATGGACTTGCTGGAGTTTGGGGGTGCCCGGTAAGATTTCGTCCCTCATTTTTATTCGCAGATGGCGTCTAAATGAAGCCAAAGTGGCGGAATGGCAGACGCGCTGGACTCAAAATCCAGTGTCCGCAAGGACGTGTGGGTTCGACTCCCACCTTTGGTATTTACACTCCTTTCGAAAGATTTTTTAGCCGCAACCGTATGCCAACTATCAATCAACTGGTCCGCCGCAACCGCGTCGTACAACGCAAAAGCACGAAGAGCCCGGTTCTCGAACGTTGCCCCCAAAAACAAGGGGTATGTTTGATCGTTCGAACCATGACCCCCAAGAAGCCCAACTCGGCTCTTCGCAAAATCACCCGCGTTCGATTGAGCAACAGCAAGGAAGTTACGGTCTACATCCCCGGCGAAGGGCACAACCTTCAGGAACACTCCATTGTTTTGATCCGCGGTGGTCGTGTTCGCGACCTTCCCGGTGTGCGATACCAAGTTGTTCGCGGATGCCGAGATACCTTGGGCGTCAACGGACGTAAGCAATCTCGCAGCCGCTATGGTGCTAAGAAGGCTTAGTTCCATTAAGTAAGTTTGAAACGCAACTCTTATTCCTCACTGACTCTACGCTGACATCGATCGAATCCTATGGGCAAAATCACCGCTTCCCGAACCACACTGCGTCCCGATCCTCGACACAATTCGTTGTTGGTTGCGAAGTTTGTCAATTGCTTGATGCACGACGGCAAGAAGACCGTCGCGTACAACGTCTTCTACGACGCCCTGGATGAAATCGCTGAGAAGATCAAGGACCGACCAGCGGTGGAAGTTTTCGAACAAGCGATCGAAAACGTGAAACCTTACATCGAGGTTCGCTCGAAGCGAGTCGGCGGTGCATCGTACCAGGTCCCAATGCAGGTCAACAAGAATCGACAGCAATCGCTCGCGTTCCGCTGGATCCTCGGTGCAGTCCGCGAAAAGAAGGGACGAGCAACCGCTGTTAAGCTGGCCGATGAATTGATGGCAGCATACCGCAAGGAAGGTGCCGCGATCACCAAACGCGAAAACACGCACCGCATGGCCGATGCCAACAAGGCCTTTGCACACTTCGCTTGGTAATTTTCTCTTCAGGCCGACTCGTCTTCGACATTCTCTCGAAAGATCTCGTCGCGAGAATGTAGCTGGAAAAAGAGCGCTCGCTTCTGCTCTGGAAGCGAGTAATCGAAGCCGAGCTTTCTAAGGAAAGCGTCCGATGCGCTGATCGCCATCACCTCCAGGATTCCTTTATCCTTGGCTCGATCCAAACACGCTCGAACCAAATCGCTTCCAATGCCTCGCCCCTGATACCCTTCGGCAACCGCCAAGCACTGGATCTCGCCAAGCTTGCGAGAGTAGATCTCGACCGCGGCGAAACCGACAATATGCGGTTTGCCCTGAGCATCGGTCACCTCGGCAACATACCCGTTGGCCATCAGCAAAATCAGCTCGGACCGCATCCGACGTAGAAGTTTGCGTTGATCGACGAACGGTTGCAAGAGTGCTTGAATCGGCTCCAAGTCATCGAAATGAGCGCGGCGAACGATATGTTCGGAAGGGATGGGTTCCGAGGGAATGGGTTCCGAGGATTCAGCCACTGGGGAGCACCGTAGGTAAGGGGTTGCGAAAAGGATGGCGGTGAAACATAGGAAATCGGATGGAAGCGTATGCTTTGCCAGCATTGCATGCAAGGAGTTAGGGGGATTGGTTTGGGTGAGTCTTGGGTGAGGTCGCCTTGCCTTGCTTCCCCATTTTCGCATATACCCGGTGCATGGGAATGCGACTTTTCTTTTCCGCTGGCGACCCGAGTGGCGATCTGCATGCATCGAATTTGATTCGAAGCCTGAAGCAGATGGCTCCGGAATGCGTCGCGCGCGGATTTGGGGGCCCTCGCATGGCTCAAGCGGGACTCGATCAGGACTTTGATTTAACGCAGTTGGCGGTGGTTGGGATCACGGAAGTGCTTCCCAAGTTGCGGGACTTCTTTCGCTTGGCCGACGATGCCGAGGCCTGTTTTGCGCGAGGGGACGTGGATGCGGTTGTCTTGGTGGATTTTCCTGGGTTCAATTGGCACATCGCCAAGCGGGCTAAGAAGTACGGCTTGCCCGTCTACTATTACTTGCCCCCGCAGATCTGGGCATGGGGAAGCTGGCGTGTCGAAAAGATGAGACGCTGGGTCGATCACGTGTTGTGCAACCTGCCTTTTGAAGAAGAATGGTTCACATCGCATGGCGTATCCGCAACGTTCGTCGGGCATCCATTTTTCGATGTCGTCGCCGAGAGTTCGTTGGATCAGCGGTTCATGAAGCGATGGGGAACGGATGAACGATTGCGGGTGGCTGTCCTACCCGGTTCGCGGAATCATGAGGTCCATCGTATATGGCCCCTGCAGCTGCAGATCGTACGACAGTTGGCTGTGCGATTTCCCGATGTGGAGTTTTTGGTCGCAGCGCTCAAGGATTCGCACGCTCAATGGTGCCGAGAACAAATGAGTTCCGAGGATCAACGCTTGCCGATCCAAATCTTCACAGGGAAGACCAGCGAGATTATTGAGTTGGCCGACTGCGCGCTCATGAAAAGCGGTTCGGTTTCCTTGGAGATGATGGCTCGCCACACACCAGCCGCAGTCATGTACCATGTCAATCAAGTCACCTATTTCCTGGCCAAGATGCTGGTGCGATGCAAGAGTGCCTCGCTCCCCAATTTGATCGCTGATGAGACCATCATGCCAGAGTTCCTCTCGCACGGATCTCTGCGTTCCAAATCGGCTCGCAACAGTGTGCAGCAAGCGACCGAAGAGATGTCTCGCCTGATCGGTGACCCTGTTTATCGAAAACAACAGGAGTCGCGTTTGGTGCGATTGGCGAGCGAAGTCGCTCAGCCGGGAGCCAGCCATCGGGCTGCGTTCTGGATCGCGTCGCAGTTCTCCGTTGTGCCGATGCGAAAGGCAGCCTAGGAAAGTTCGAGCCGGTGATCGCGATCGCAGTCTAGCTCGACGATGGGATCTCGTACAATTCGGGGTCGACGTTGGGAGCTTCAAGCATTCGACGAAGGCGTTTGATGGATTTGTCGCTCGACTTCACGAACGGATCTCCTTCGGCATCGAGCGCGTCCCCCATCTCTTCATCGATCTGATCGGGATCTTCGCCTGCTTCCATGCGCCGCATCGCTTCGATCATGGCATCGTTGGGTTCCGCGCCGGTCATCTCAAACATTTTCTTCATGAGATGCGCCATCTGCCTGGGGTCTTCGGGACCGTTTTCATCGAGATGCGGTGCCATTTCCTCCATCAGTCGCTCCATTTTCGACTCATCGATGTTCTCGAACGGATCGGAACCATCCCCGGAGGGTTCGGCTAACCCCTTGGAAATCGCGAATCGCGAAACTTTCTTCTCTAATTTCTTGCGTCCGCACTTGGGGCATGCTGGAGGTGCGGGTATCTGCATGCTTCTCGCGAGAAAGCTGTAAACGGTATGGCAAGGGGGACAGTAGTACTCGTAGATTGGCATCTTCACACTCCTTTGGTCGGGGCGTCCAAGGTTTACGGATTATTGACCCATCTGGACTCGGGATTATCATTTCAACATGTTTTTCGCGATTTGCCAGGGATGTATCGAGTCGGTGCGGGGAGCTTTATGAACACCGGCCCCAATATTCGCGAAATCCGCGAACCGCCGATCCCTACCCCAGAGTTGCTGGCGGAATTGGCTGACATCAGCCAACGCCTCGAATCGGCTCAACCCGAGGCGATTCTGGAATGGGCTTGGTCCACCTATGGCGAGCGATTCACGATGGCGACCGCCTTTGGCCCCGAAGGGATGGTCATTCTCGAAATGCTTTCCCGGGTCGCTCCCAAGGCGCATGTCTTCAATCTCGATACCGGCTACCAATTCCCTGAAACCCTCGCGCTCCGGGATCAAGTCGCTGCCAAGTATGGGATCGAGGTCGAATTGATGCGGCCCGAACTGACCGTCATCGACTACGAAACTCTTCACGGCGGCCCCCTCTACAAGTCCGATCCCAATCGTTGCTGCGGCGATCGTAAACTGGCGGTATTGCAACGCGCGGCGCAAGGCAAGCATGCGTGGGCCAGCGCTATTCGACGCGATCAAAGCCCCGACAGAGCTATCGCCCCCATCGTCGGTTGGGATCGCAAGTTCCACCTCGTCAAGGTTAGCCCGTTGGCTAACTGGACCAAGAAAATGGTCTGGGCCCGGATCATCGAGAAAAATATCCCATACAACCCGCTGCATGATCAAGGTTACATGAGCATCGGATGTTGGCCGTGCACTCGCGCGGTCATGATGGGAGAGGATGAACGAGCAGGCCGATGGAGCGGTACAGGCAAGACCGAGTGCGGACTCCACACACAGGACTGATCAGACCGGAACGCTTTCTTCTCCAAAACTTCGGCGCACCTATTTGTTCATATTTTCCGGATCAACAGAGTTGATTGAGAAACTTAGGTCGATTTCTCCGGATGCGGTAAGAATATCGCACAACTCAGCTATGGTCGTCCATTGCCGAATCGCTCGATCCGTTTCTCGTTCTTGAGATCGAAGCCATCGGCGGTACGCTCCCGGGTCTGGCATGCCGGGGACTCGTGGACGTGGCGGTCCGGCTTGCAGTGCATCCAGCGATTCAATCAACCAATTGGAATGCGCTCGTAGCCGATGGATGACCACCACCGCCTCGCCCGGTGCGATGCTCACCGGTTCGGCTCCGAAATGGGTTCGAGCCCCCACCTGGATCGTCCATAGCCACTTCGGAGCGGGTTTACTGAGTACTCGAACAACCAACTCACCCTCCTCATCCTCTTTGGCAATCCGCCACTCGCACATACCGCTGCCCGTGATTGTCTGAATCTCCTCTTGAAGGATGACTATATCCTTGATGTTGTCTGCATTGAGCTTGAAGGTAGCGGAGCACAAACCGTTCTTGGAATTCACACCTCGACCAAAACGCACCTCGCGGCGTGTTCCCCAGGAATCCATATCCAAATGTTCTTGTACGACTCGGTTGGCAGGCGTCTGACCGTCGACCGGCGCTTCGATGTTGTCGACCATATCGACCGCATCATCGGTCGGTTCCGCTGCAATATCGACGGGCAACGCAGGATCCTCGGTTGAAGTTTCACCCGACGCTTGAGGCAACATTATTGTCTCGACCATGGGTTTGACATCTGCCAAAGTATTTGCCAACGAGTGCCCATCGATCGCATCCAACGTCGGCAGTTCCATTTCCTGTTCCGACGCCATTGCGATCTCGGTCGCCTCGAGCGCGATGTTATCCGTCCGATCAGCCCGATCCGTCCGATCAGCCCGATCCGTCCGATCAGCCCGATCCGACCGATCCGACCGATCTGTCCGATCTGTCGGATCAGCCATGAGCCAGAACGTCAGGAGCCCTAAGCACAGCGCAGCGGTCGCCGCGCTGATCCACAAACGCGAATGGTGTTTTGGCTTCCCGGAATTGCGTCGTGTGGCGGGCTTGCGAGGAGTACTCTTCAGGACGGTCTGCAGAGCAGAGAAATCCTGTGCTGGTTGCTGCGATGAAGAGACTGTCGTCGCAGCCATCGAAACGGAGTCATTCCAAAGCGGCCAAGCCACCGTCACCTGTGGAATCTTGAGAGCGGAGATTGCCGTTTCCACTCCGACTGGATCGGTGACTCCATGTTGGTTTCGCAATGCATAGACCATCTCGGCCAAATCGATCACCCATCCCGTGGGGGAGACGATGGTAAAAAACGTTGGAGAGGTTTTCTCCCGAAATTGGTGTTCCCAGTCGCGAACCACTTCGGGTGGCGGTGGCCCGGACTGGTGAATCAATGAACATATCGGCCGAAACGGGGTTGTAGGGACAAGCCACCATAAGCACCGATCCGTACTCGCATCGGCAACATCGCTGGTTTTCGGGGCATCAGCCGAGAGGACGGGATGGTGGATGTCAACGGTGCGACTGGTCGACATCGTCTCACCCAGTCGCATGATTTCTTCGCGAATTTCCCCGGTATCGAGATCGTCGCGAGGCAATCGGTTCCAGATTTCTAATTGAGCCGCGAGAAGATCATGGGGCAGCATGCCAGGGGTTGCCTTTCCTCCGTTGGCGGGATTTCCCAACGGTATCGCTACCCATGGTTCTTCCGAATCGGTATGCGTAAAGCAGATCATGGCCGAGTCCGCCAGCGAGCAATTCTTTGGCTCGGACAGCAACGCGTGAACGGACCAACATGAGTCGGCGGCTTGCGACGCATCGCCTGAGAGCCGACTTAAGATCCGTTCATATACGAGATTTTGGGTGGTGGTCGTGTTCAAGGCATCCTTCGCATCGATGGGTGCTGAGCCAAACGCTCCAATTGACGTTCCTACGGGTCACGCTTAAACTTTCCCCCGGTTTTCTCAGTGATTTTCTTCGCGGTGATTTTTGCACAACTTCGGGAGCTTTGCATTCGGCTATGGCAAATAAATTGGTCTATTTCTTCGGCAAATCCAAGACCGATGGCAGCGGGGATATGAAGGCGTTGTTGGGTGGCAAAGGAGCCAACCTGGCCGAAATGACTCGGATTGGGTTGCCCGTTCCTCCAGGATTCACAATCACCACAGAAGTGTGTGTGAACTACTACAAAAACGGTCGCAAATATCCAGCAGAACTGCCGGGCGAGCTAGAAAAGGCAGTGAAGTGGCTCGAAAAGGAGACCGGCAAGAGGTTTGGCGACGTGAAGAACCCGCTCTTGGTCTCGGTGCGTTCGGGAGCTCGC
>CAYXFO010000219.1:3881-7534 GCA_964464255.1 uncultured Pirellula sp. | reverse complement strand
CTCGAATGATGCACCCAGCACAGCGCCCGGGCTTACCTATGAAATCTTGATCGCTGACAACGGCAGCACGGATGGTTCGCCGGAGATCGCGATCGCCAACGATGCCCGGGTGGTTCACGTCGAGCAAAAAGGATACGGGGCAGCGTTGCTTGGTGGGATCGCGGCAGCGCGCGGCAAGTACATTGTCATGGGTGACAGCGACTGCAGTTACGACTTTGGCGAGGTCCCACGTTTTCTGGACAAGCTGGAAGAGGGCTACGACCTTGTCATGGGCAACCGTTTTGCTGGCGGAATCCTACCTGGCGCGATGCCTTGGCATCATCGCTACATCGGCAACCCGATCCTGAGCGGTCTAGGTCGATTGTTGTACCGAACCCCTTGTCGCGATTGGCACTGCGGGTTGCGGGCATTCGATCGCGAGAAGATTCAAGCGTTGAATCTCAAGGCTCCAGGCATGGAGTTCGCGAGCGAGATGGTGATCGTAGCGTCAATCGCCCATCGTCGAATGATTGAGATCCCGATTGAGCTAAAGCCAGATGGACGGAATTGTGGATCTCATTTACGCAGCCTACAAGACGGATTACGGCACGTGCACGTGATCGTATTCAATTATTCAATTCATTGAGTAAAGTCATATTATGCATCTAAAAAAAAGTAAGATTCTGCAAATATTTTTACTTCTATTTAGCTGCGGCGCTTTCGGCTACGCATTCGCTACCGGTCGCTCGAATGTCATTTCAAGAATCTCCCCAACAACAATCGTGGTTCAAGCCAACGGGGCAAAAAACGACGAAGTAATTGGAAAAATAGATGTCAACAATCAACTTGGCTTCGATTTGCAACAACTTCGCGTTTCTGCAAGTTGCTCATGTGCGGTAACTCAACTGCCACCCGGCCCACTCAATGACGGAGATTTTTTGAGCATTCCATTCACGATAAATTTAGCGGGTCGAAAATCGGACTTCAAGATTGTAGTCGCATTGGAATACCTCGTTGACGGAACTTGGCTCGGCGAATTGATTGACATCACTGTCCTTTATTCCGGTAAGAAGTGATTCATGACTTTAAAATACATCGTTGCTTTGTGTTTAGCTTGGATTCCAATTTCGTGGGCACATGCACAAAATGCCGAAATTGCGTGGAATCGCGTGATTGATTCGCGGAAAAAAATCCGCTCCGGACATCTGGAAATCTCGTACCGTATTTTAGTTCACGCGGGTCAGAAAGACCATGAATTATGTGGACATGAGACTAAATATGAGATTTGGTTCGATGGGCCACGGTCTCGCTTTGATAAGAGAGTATTTGACTCGTTGACAGGACAGGAATACGATCTGAGCAAGTATTTGTCGTTCCGTCGAGTCTTTACCGAGGATAAAACACTGAATTGCCTCAGTTGCGACTCCACTACGATTGCTGCAGACGAGTTTTCAGGAGATTCCCTTCGATTCTTCCCTCCCATCGCCTTGGGATGCATAGAAGGCGGCTTCTTTGCTGTGATCAGTGAAGACAATAATTCACTGTTGTCTTTTGATCGGGTGTTTGCAGGATTCAAGGAGTCTGATTCGAATGATGAAAATCTCCTTTTTAAATCAGAAAATGGCGAGCTTCGTGTCCAAATGAGTGTTCCATCCCAACTACCTGAACTAGTAGATGTCAATTTGAAGAATGGATACTATCAGAGCAGGACAAAAGCGACCTGGAAGTTATTCGATTCGACAGGTGCTGCGATATGGTTTCCGAGTGATGTTGATTTCCAGAGTTCCAGCGATGGTCAATTGCTTGAGCATCATGTTACGCGAGTATTGGCAGCAGAATTTAATCAAGGCGTTGATCACAAACTCTTCACCTGGGAAGGCATGCACTTGCCCGAAGGGAAGAGGGTTAGCCGACGTCCGGATGGTAGTGATGTGGTAGAATTTGTGAAAGGAACTTTCCAAAAAAAGGTATGGGTGGATCCGAAGTTGATGACATCTTCGCCACCACCAGTTTTTGGGCGGTGGATTGCCGTTGTGCTCGGCATCATTGCACTTTGTATGTTTTTTTTCGTTCGGAAGTATCGTTCTTAGGAGAGAAGAGGTTTGATCATGAATACCAAAAAGACTGGGGCTTTCGCCTTGACTGTGGTTTTTTGTACCGGTGTGCTTTTCGCGCAGACAGGACGTGGTCCAATTGTCTGCAACGACCACGAGCCGCGTGTGGGCGCTTGTGTTCCGAATCGCGACTGCGATCCCGCCAGCCCGACACCAGCCGATCCAGGGGATCCGGGGGATCCTAACGCCAATCCTCCAGTCCCGCCTCGGCCTCCAAAACCCGCTGTCCCATGCCAGGGATTAATGATTCAGATCAATCAGAGGATTCTTCAATGTGAAGGTGGCGCTCCAGGAGGACACTGTATTGACGTAGACACAGTTGAATGTGCGTGGAAAGTACATTGCATAACATGTCGTAATGAGGATACACTTTACTGTGGTAACCTACGGGCGAATGCGACCGGAATTGCTGGTTGGTATACAACACAAACGCACCACATACCTTGTGTTACCCGAAAGCCGCTGAAAACTGATCGCCTTGATCCGAAGTAATGGATACGAAGATGCGAAACCTTTCGCTTACCTTTCTGCACTTTAGGCCAAAGTTTTAGCAAGCACAGGAACTGATCTGGAAACAAAAATGGCTCTCAAGGAAAAAGGAGTTTGCAAAGACCACCTCATCCCGGAGAGCCAAGGATGGCAAAGCGTAACTTCTCGGACGGTCGAAAACAACCTCGAGACACCAAAAAATCGCCCCCCTCGCAACACGACAAGCGGACACGACTCAGGAACCCCAATTGTCGCCGGGTGCGAACCCAGGAGGCTCGTTGTCCGTTGCTCGGCGGTTTGGCAGAACTTGCAAAAAGCATGCAATCCATGCTGGATTCCCGAACAGCATTTCGATTCTCTATCATTCTCGTTGGTATTCTCATCGGCAAAGGGCGACGAACGGCCAGTTCTTGGTTTCGTGCTGCAGGAGTCAAAGACGATTGGGATCGTTTTTACGATGCACTCGGAACCATTGGTAGGAATCTTTTCCCTATGGCGATTCCCTTGATTCGAAACATTGTGCGTAAGTTTGACCCCGGCCCCGAGGGGCACTGGACCCTTGCGTTGGATGATTCGCCGACACGGCGTTTCGGCCGTCACGTTGAAGGTGCCAACGTACATCGCAATCCTACTCCTGGGCCGGTCGATGGTGACTGGCTCTACGGACATAATTGGGTGTGCTTGGCGATGCTTCTACCCCATCCGCTTTGGGGCGTGATCGCTCTTCCGGTGTTGTCCGCCTTGTACGTGCGTCAGCAAGATGTGAACAAGCTGAATTCGAGATATGGCTGGGAATTCAAAACGAAACATCAGCTTGGCTTGGAACTGGTAACGCGTTTGGTATCACTACTGCGATCCATTGGTTGCCAGACGCAAATCGTCTTGGTGGTCGATGGCGCATACGCAACCGCGATGTTCCTCAAGAAGCTCCACGGGATGAACGTGACCTTGGTCAGTCGACTTCGGCGCAACGCTGTGCTATTCGGGCTTCCGCCGGAACGTCGGGTGGGCCAGCGAGGACGACCTAGAAAGTACGGCAGTAACAAGTTGAGTCTTGTGAAACGGGCGGCG
>CAYXFO010000219.1:0-3781 GCA_964464255.1 uncultured Pirellula sp. | reverse complement strand
GGAGGTGAAAAAAATCTTGGAGACGGTATCAGCACGGTGGGCCATCGAGGAGTGTTTCCACGATCTCAAGGAAGTCTGGCGTGCCGGTGAGCAGCAAGTGCGAGGTGTTTGGTCCAACCTTGCTTGCTGGCAAATGAATTGCTGGATGTATACGATGGTCGAATTGGAGTCGTGGGACGTCCTCGGGGCGGATCTGATCGACCGCAGCGACCGACCATGGGATAATCCTGACCGGCGACCATCGCACGCCGACCGACGCCGCGCCGTATGCAGTAAAATGCTGAGGGAAAGATTTTCCACGGTTCTTGCGAGCGATGCCAATCACGAAAAACTCAAACGTCTATTCGACGAGTTCCTGGCCATCGCAGCCTGATCCCAAACGATTCCGGTTGCCTTGAACCAGTGCCCAAAACTAAACAATTCGCCTAAAGTGCAGTACAATAAGAGCCTATCCGAAAACCCCGGCACGCTTGAATGTGATGTAAGCACAAGCGAGGTGCAACGTAGCGAGGTTGTTGCAAAGTTTTTTATCCCACCGCACCAGTACGGCTCGGAATCGGTTCATCCAACTGTGGGTTCGTTCGACGACCCATCTCCGAGCACGTTGTCGACTGTTTTTTGTAGATTTCTTTTCCTCGCCTAGTGCACGAACGTGTGGGATGTAGTCAAAAAGGTTTTGGACCATGTTCCTTACCGAAGCGGAATCATACCCCTTATCCATACAGAGGTGTTCTTTCACACCGGAATCGATTCCTCGTACGCGCATTTGTGCATCTGATAGCGTCGATCGGAGCAAACGGATGTCATGCACGTTGGCACCCCCAACCGCCAAGCCCGTAGGGATTCCTGCTGCCTCGGTGAGCACAGATCGTTTCGTTCCCGTTTTCCCGCGATCTGTTGGGTTTTTCCCAGTAGATTCGCCACCCAGTGGTGCTTTACTCATGGCGCCATCTACACTTTGCCAACGCCAATCCAATCCAACCAAATCGTCGTACAATTGAAGAGCAATTTCCCACAAAGTACTGAAGATACCTAGCTTCACCCACTCCTGGAAATAGGCATGAGCGGTACTGCCCGAAGCTAGGCATAAAGGAATGGCTTTCCACTGGCAACCAGTACGCAATCGGTAGAAAATCGCGTCCGCGACGGATCGTAAGTCCTTCCGCGGCCTTCCTCCAAACGGACCTGTTCGGTATACAGGAAGAAGTACTCGGATTCTGTCCCACATCGCATCAGGCATCCGATACGAATCAAAACTGCCCTTCGATTCCATAGTGAGCCCTCCTTGGCTGGTGAAAGTGTGCTACTCTCATTTCCAAGGTTGGCTCGCTTTTTTCAATAGCAATCAGGTTTTCGGATAGGCTCTAAAGCTTCCGATGACCAAATTTGTCGATGCCTCACCGACGGTAAGGCATCGACAGCAAGATCATGTCCATCAAGCTTCGAACCGGCGGTTATCGGAACATCGAGAACTTCAAGAACGCGATCTTTTTCTACTGCTGTGAACTAGATCTTTACCCACGATAATGCCGAATGGACCAGAAAAGACGGGTGCTTTTGCTACAATAAAAAGTTAGGTGTGTGTTGGTTCACCGGTCTGCGATTTGGATTGGTATTGCTGAAATCTTGAACATGAACCCTACTGGGTTGCTTTCCCGCGCCGTCGTTTGTTTGCGGTCGCCAGTGGCGATCCGTTGGTGGCTTGTGTTGATTGTGGCAGGTAACCTGTTGGAGTTGGGGTTTCGGGTTGATCGCTTTCCGAACATCGATGAAGTTGCCCATCTGCCCGCCGGGATTTCCCACTGGAAGTTCGAGCGGTTCGATATGTATCGCGTCAATCCGCCTCTCGTACGGACCGTCGCCACGATCCCCAACTACCTAGCGAATACTTCCTACAGTTGGAACCTTTACGACAGCTCCGTCAGTAGTCGCCCCGAGTTCACCATCGGGCGCGATAAATTGGATCAAGTGAAGATCAACCACTGGAAAGATTTTGTCTACGCAAGGCTCGTCGCGTTGAGCTTCATGATCCTGTTGAGCTTGGTCTTGATGCGATGGCTCGGAAGGATGCTTGGCCCGTATGCTCTGGTTTGTCTGTGCACATGGCTCTGGTTCTGCCCCAATCTCAAAGCGAACGCACCGACCATCTTGCCCGATGTCGGAGCGGTCGCGATGGGAGTCCTGGCATGCTACATGTTTTGGCTCTATTGGAAGACACCTTCCTGGGAGCACGTGGTTGCTTGCGGGGTCGGATTGGGATTTGCGCTGCTGTCCAAATTGACGTGGCTCTCGGCGATCCTCTCCTTGCCAGCGACCCTGTGTCTTTGTCTTTTGCTTTTCCCGGAGTCGCGTTCCAATCGGTCTCTTGCGATGACTGCCTGCCAAATGTTTTGTATCCTGGTGCTCGCCCTGGCCGTTGTCCATGTCGGCTATTTGTTCGAAGACTCGGTCGTGCCCCTTCGCCAGTACGAGTTCGTCAGCCACGTCTTGGGAGGCACCGAGGCGACCATGGCGAATCCTGGGAATCGGTTCAAGGAGGGATGGCTCGGGATGCTCCCAATTCCGGTCCCGAAGAACTACATTCTGGGAATCGATCACCTCAAGATGGAGGTCGAGCAGAAGTATTGGTCGTTCCTATTGGGGGAGTGGAAGTTTGGAAGTTGGCCCCATTACTATCTGATGACCACTTTGTTCAAAACCCCGGAGCCTACCCTGCTGGCTGCGGCCCTCGGGCTCGGAGTTCTGATCGTTGGGACGTGGCGCAAGATGGTTGCTCCCGAGGTGATATCGATGTTTCTGTTCCTGGGGATTCCCGCCTTGTTTGCATTTGTCTCGGTCAGTTGGCAAGGAGGTTTCAACCACCACCATCGCTACGTGCTGATGATTTACCCCCCGATGTTTGCACTCGCCGCGTATGTCGCATCTCCCGTCGCCGTGCAATTGCTTCGATTCCGGCTGCCGTTTCTGGGGCCTGAGAAACGAAGTATCGCCATCCCGTTGGCGTTGACCCTAGCGGTTCTGAGCGCTGCGTCTTCGCTGCGGGTGCATCCGTACTACACCAGCTACTTCAACACGCTCAGTGGCGGCTTAGAAAATGGCTGGCATTTGCTCGGGTTTTCGAACATCGACTGGGGACAAGATATTCTCGAAGTTGACAAATGGCTGAAAGCGCATCCGGATCGACGTCCGCTGGTGATGGATTTGGATTATTCCGGCATGAATGGAGATCTATTCGACGTCCGTACGAGCATGCCGCCGAAATTGCCGAAGGGGGCTTCGATTGACGAAGTTCGTAAGTCGATCACCGAGACGCAGTGGTGGATCATCAGTGTCAAGAAGTTGTACAACCTCCCCGACCGGCCAGGGCTGGAGTATCTACAGCAGATTCAGCCTGTGGAGCGGATCGCATACGCCTACCACGTTTACCGGATCGATCCGCTACCAGCCGATCCGTGAGTATGGGGGAACAGAATGACCGTCGGAGTGGTCATCGACATTGCGCGGAATCCAGCGATTCAAAAGCGATGCAGGAGTGGGGGCTGTTACTGAGAGCCTTTCGCAGAGCCACAGCGACGCAGAGACTCATAGCAAAATGCAAAAGCACGTGTGGCACTCCCAGAGGCTTTGCGATGGGCGTGTTGGAGTATGAGTAGCCGAGATGCGTCGAAGATCCGCCGGGGCGGACAAGCATCCGGGTTTGACGTGTACGAAACCTTGCAATGTTTTCCGCAGTTCTCACCCGAGGGCTCGCGCCCAACGGCTAGCATGATCGGGTGCCCCA
>CAYXFO010000218.1:0-7540 GCA_964464255.1 uncultured Pirellula sp. | reverse complement strand
ACGGTCCACTGGCTTGAGGCTCCCCATGGGTTACTCCCGGATCGATCGAGGTAATCCGCGATCGCGAGAATGGCACCGAAGTTGTCGGAGGGATGCCCCCACTCTGCGGCGAGCCAAGTGTCGTTGAAATCGAGCCAACGAACCATCGCACCGATATTGAATGCACCTTGAACAGGATCGAGTTCCCATCCGGTTCCCGGGACGCGCGAGCCGTTAACGAGGGTCGCTCCTGGGACAGTCGGCCCAAGCAACTTGGTGCAGGCCGGATACTCGAGTGCCAAAAGCCCGCATCCAAGGCTATCGAGCAACGCATAGCGAGCGGTTTCCACCGCTTCGGCACTCGGTTTCCAATCGGCATTAGACGCATATTCCGCGATACTCGCGATGACGGAATCAAACGGTCGCGGAGCCACCGCGGAAAAGAAATCGTGGTTGGAACCCATAGGATGAAGGATCGGATCGAAGAAAGAATACTCAGCAAACAATTGCGCGTTCGAAAAGCCTATCCCAAAACCTAGAAAACCACGGCTAACGCCAATGCGGCTCATGTTTTGGGATCAAGTCCTAATGTAGCGAATTAAGGGCGGTCTGTGAGGCCTCCTTGGAAAACTGGGGCGGAATTTGATACACTCTGTCTATTCCTTAGCGTCAAACTCGCATCCACGCGTCGAACTGTATCGGCCGCGAGTCGCTCCCTTGGTCGCGCGGCAACTCGCAGTGCATGCTTCTTAACAAGTAACTGCACCGAAGTCGTCGACCGACATACCGAATTTCATTTGTTCTCGCCCTGAAACCCTCGAGATGCCTGATTCACCCGGCCAACGATTTCGTCTAGCGCTCGAAGAGGAACGTCCGCTGCAGATCGTGGGTGCGATTCATCCGCTATGTGCATTACTGGCCGAGCAAGCCGGTTTTCGAGCGATCTATTTGTCAGGGGCCGGAGTGGCCAACGCCTCGCATGCGTTGCCCGATTTAGGAATCACGCACCTGGACGATGTCGTCGAGGATGCCCGCCGTATCACGGCCGCATGCCGACTGCCTCTGCTGGTCGATATCGACACCGGTTGGGGGACCTCGGAAACCATTCGCCGTACGATCTTCGAACTGGAACGGATCGGGGTTGCGGCCGTCCACATGGAGGATCAGGTTTCGGCCAAACGTTGCGGCCATCGACCGGGCAAGGAGCTTGTGGATACTGCAGAGATGGTGGCTCGCGTTCAAGCAGCCGTCGGGGCAAGGCAAGATCCCGCGTTTGCGATCATGGCTCGAACGGACGCGGCGGCTGTCGAAGGCTTGCAGGCAGCCATCTCACGGGCCAACGCCTATGTCGAAGCGGGCGCCGACATGATCTTTGCGGAAGCTCTTACCAGCCTCGAACAATATCGTGAATTCGCCTCAAAAGTTCCGGTCCCGATCTTGGCCAACCTGACCGAGTTCGGAAAAACGCCGACCTTGTCGCTATCGGAGCTTGGGCAAACCGGCGTTCGTATGGCGCTCTATCCGTTGACGGCCTTTCGCGCAATGAATCGTGCGGCCAGCATGGCTTATCAAGCGATTCGTCGCGATGGCAACCAAGCATCGATCCTCGGCAGTCTGCAGACTCGCGAGGAGCTTTATCAACTACTGCATTACTACGAAGCGGAACAACGCATCGATTCGGAGAAGAAACGAACATGAGCCACGTATCGAACCGTCCTGCGACTGGCACAACTGCGCTGAAAGCTGGACTTGATGGGGTTCTCGCAGGAGAGACTCGCCTCAGTACCGTTGGCATCTCAGGGGTCGGCCTCACGTATCTCGGCTATTCGATCGAAGACCTCGCCGATCACGCGACGTTTGAAGAAGTCGCCTATCTGCTCCTCTATGGCCAATTGCCCACGCAGCCGCAACTCAAGGCATTCCGCGATCGAATCGTAGCCCATCGAGGCATCCCATCCGAACTATGCCAAGTCTTGGAACGGATCCCGAGTACTGCCCATCCGATGGATGTGCTCCGAACAGCGACTTCGATGCTCGGGACACTCGAACCGGAGAAGAGCCCGCAAGAAGCACTGCACGTTAGCGAGCGGTTGCTCGGGATCATGCCGGGGGTTCTGCTCTATTGGTATCGCTTTCATCAAAGCGGCCAACGGATTGATCCGACCATCGGCGGAGATTCGATCGCAGAGCAATTCCTTTGGCTTCTCCACGGACGCCCTCCCGAGGCATTGCATGTTCGAGCGATGGATGTGTCGCTGATTCTGTACGCGGAACATGAGTGGAATGCATCGACGTTTACGGCTCGCGTCGTGGCGTCCACGTTGTCCGATTTTCATTCGGCCGTCACGGCAGCGATCGGAGCCTTGCGAGGTCCACTGCACGGCGGAGCCAACGAAGCTGCGATGGAGTTGATCGATTCCATGCAGGATCCGGATTATGCCGAGGCCCGATTGCTCGAGATGCTTGCCAAAAAGGAAAAGATCATGGGCTTCGGGCATCGCGTCTACAAATCGTGCGACCCGAGATCCGACATCATCCAGGTCTGGGCACGCAAGCTCTGCGAAGCGACTGATCTGATGCTTCTGTACGATATCTCGGAGAGGATCGAGACGGTCATGCGCCGGGAAAAGAAGATGTTCCCCAACCTCGATTTCTACAGCGCTTCCATGTACCGCAGCCTCGGAATCCCGACCCCGATGTTCACTCCGATCTTCGTTCTGTCCCGAATCTCCGGTTGGTCCGCTCATATCCTCGAGCAGCGAGCCAATAACCGATTGATCCGTCCCTTGGCGGAGTATGTCGGGCCCGAGCCTCGACCTTGGCAACCACTCGAATCGCGATCATGAACCTCCGCCATTTAAGACTCGATTCCTCGAACCCCACTTGGATCAACTTGTGGGTCGACGTGGAAAACCGTTCTCTGAACGTGATGTCGAGTGAGGTCTTTCAGGAACTCGACGAAGTGACGCGCGAACTGTGCGGAGCGAACAACACGAAGCCGGTGGTCGTGCGCAGTGCGAAGGCGCGAGGCAACATTGTTGGAGCCGACATCAAAGAGATCCTTGCCGTCGAAAACGATGCCCAGATACAAGCGTTCCTGAAACGGGGCCAGGATGTTTATCAAGCATGGGAGAATGTTTCCTTTCCAACGATCGCCTGGATTCGCGGCGCAAGCCTCGGTGGCGGACTCGAGTGGGCGATGGCTTGCCAATACCGATTCGCATGCAGCGATAACGACACTGTCTTGGGGATGCCCGAATGCAAACTCGGGTTGCTTCCAGGCTGGGGTGGAACACAGCGATTGCCCCGATGGGTCGGTCTGGCTGAGGGATGGCGCATGCTGGCGCTCGGCGACTCGATATCCAGCCAGAAAGCACTCGAAATCGGGCTGGTCGACGGATTATGGGATGCCAGCCGTGAAGAGGAATGCTTGACCAGTTTCGTGCAGCGCGTTCTGTCTCATCCAGGCGTGCGCACGAGCGAGCCTGCCCCCACGGCCGATCGCCTTCAGCAATGGAAACTCATCGCCTCCAATCCCGCGTCGATCGACTCATCGAGCGATACTCTGCCTGCGATGACACTGCGATCTCGAGAGACGATTGCGAAGGCCATCACCGTCGGTTTGGAGCAGGGGTTCGCGGCTGGCTGTCGATGCGAGCGAGAACTGTTTTACGGTCTTCTGTCGCAAGCGGACGTGCAGCAAGGTTTGCAACGTTTCGCGCCGCGAAAGCCTGCGTCATCCTCATGAGTGCTTCGCCTTTGCTCCCGAATGACGATGCTGGGCGACTCAAGGCTTGCCCATGTTGCGGATTGATCCAGCGGGTGGTCGAACATGGCGAAGATCAAGTATCACGCTGCCCGCGCTGCGGCATGGTGGTCGATCGAGGTCATGGAAAGGATCTCAGTTCACAAAGGACCGCAGCCGCAGCGATGGGAGCCCTATTGCTGTTTCCGGTTGCGATCACCCTGCCCATCCTCGAAATCGAACGGCTGGGTTATCGGTACGCTAGTAGTCTGCTGAGCGGTATCGTCGAGCTGTTTCATAGCGGCAGTTGGTTCATCGCTACGGTCATTCTCTTGTTTTCGATCGTCTTACCGGTGGTCAAGCTCGTAACCTTGCTCGAGTTGTGTTGGTTTCGATACCTCGAGCATCACCACCGGGCGTGGGCCTACCGAGTGATCGAGTTTTCCGGGCGATGGAGCATGATGGATGTGATGCTCCTCGCGTTCCTTGTCATGCTCGTCAAACTGTCGGGGTTGGTTGAGTTCCATGTGGGATCTGCCGTTGTCGCCTTCAGCGCCTGTGTTGTCATGAGCATGATCGCATCGATGAGTTTTGATCCCCATTCGATTTGGGCGGAAGAGTGAGGAATGTTATGTTCGCGAGGAGCTTCTTGAGTGTTGCGTGGTGGAGTGTTGCGTGGTTGATTCTGGTTAGTGCCTCAACGACCTCAAGGTCGCATGCAGAGGATGTTCAATGCGATATCGTGGTTTATGGAGGAACCAGCGGCGGCATCGTGACAGCGATCGCGGCATCCAAACTCGGACATTCCGTCGTATTGATCGAACCCTCTGGGCATCTCGGGGGATTGACGACTGGGGGGCTCGGCGCGACCGATATCGGCAACAAGCGAGCGATCGGTGGCATGGCTCGCGAGTTCTATCAACGGATCCATCGCGTCTACCGAAATCCCGATCGGTGGTCCCGCGAAACACGCGAGGACTACTTCCGAGGCAAAACATTCAATAAAGAGAACGAAGATTCGATGTGGACCTTTGAACCGCATGTCGCGAGCGAAGTGTTCCGAGCCTGGCTGTCCGAGTCCCAAGTGGTGTTGCTGATGAACGAACGCCTCGATCGCGCCCAAGGTGTGATCAAGTCCGGAACCCGCATCGAGCGAGTCCGCATGGAGAGCGGCAAGACCTTTGCGGCCAAGATGTTCATCGATGCGACCTATGAAGGAGACTTGATGGCGACCGCTGGGGTCAGCTATCACGTAGGCAGAGAAGCCAATGCGACTTACGGAGAAACCATCAATGGCTTGCAACAAGCCAAGACCATTCATCACCAATTCACCAAAGAGGTCGATCCCTTCCTGGAACGAGGTAATCCCAAAAGCGGATTGCTTCCTTTCGTGACGGCCAAGCCGGAGGGAGTCGATGGAGACGGCGATCATCGCATTCAAGCCTACAACTTCCGAATGTGTACGACCGATGTACCCGAAAATCGTTTGCCTTGGCCCAAGCCGGAGGACTACGACGAAAGGGACTTTGAGTTGCTGTTCCGGAATTTTGAAGCGGGGGACATGCGAGTGCCATGGGCGCCGATTTACATGCCCAATCGCAAAACCGACGTGAACAACAATTTCGCCTTCAGCACCGACTTCATCGGTATGAATTATCGCTACCCAGATGGCTCGTACGCAGAACGAGCCGCGATTGGGCGCGAACATGAACGCTACCAGAAGGGACTCATGTGGAGTTTGGCATACCATCCGCGTGTTCCCGAAGCGATCCGTCAGATCTTTCAGAAGAACGGTTTGGCGGCTGACGAGTTTCGTGAGACCGGTGGATGGCCGCCGCAGATGTATGTTCGCGAAGCGCGGCGCATGATCGGAGAGTATGTGATGAGCGAGAAGAACTGTTTGCGACGCGAGGTTGTCGAGGACAGTATCGGGATGGGTGCCTACAACATGGACAGCCACAACACGCAGCGCCACGTCACAGATGACGGCTTTGTGAGAAACGAGGGAGATGTTCAGATCCCGACGAAACCTTATCCCATTGCTTACCGCAGCATCTGTCCGCCGCGAAATCAATGTACGAATCTCTTGGTTCCCGTCTGTCTTTCCGCCAGCCACATCGCCTACGGCAGCATTCGCATGGAACCGGTCTTCATGGTTTTGGGGCAGAGTTCCGCGATCGCGGCATCGATCGGTGTTCGAAGCGAGCGATCCGTGCAGGACATACCCTACGAGTCGATCAAGCCGCTCTTGATGGAAGCTGGGCAAGTACTTGATTTTCAGAGCCCTTAATCCGTTTATCGGATTGCAATAATAGATGGGATGAAGCAGAATAACCCCGTGATTAGCTAGCCAATTCTTCCTTGGGTACCCCTATGAATCGTTTGTTTCAACTGACTTTTCTCTCCGGCTTGATTGCCAATTTCACACATAGCTCACTCGCGGCTGAACCGACGCTTTTGGATGTTTTACGATCAACTCCACGTCCTGCAAACACCGTGATGCACGCGGATTTGGTGTCGTTGCGTCAACTCACGCTTGGGACTCCGTTGGAAGCAGATCTTCCTGCCAATATCGAAAAGGTCCGTATCGCTTGTGAAGTCGACATTGCACTTCTGCAACCGAAATGGGAGGTGGGATATGGCACGATGAAAGCTATTCCGAGTCCAGAAACCGTTGCCAAGGCAACCGGCGGATATGTTGAGAATGTCGTGAACCGAGATGTTGTTTGGACTCCGGAGCAAATGTATTTGGTCCCACTGCCGGATCGAGTTCTATCAATCATTCGGCCTGCGGATCGCCAATTCCTTAGCCAATGGCTGCGTAAAGATCGCAATCCTAACAGTAGCGATTTTCTTACAAGCGGCGCTGGTGCTGCTCTCGATTCCCTTTCGCTGATGATTGCCGTCGATGTAGAAGACATGTTTTCCCCGCAGACCATCGCGGAACCGTTGAAACAGTACGACTCACTTAAAGGAAAGAACGTTGCTGACATCGCGAAGGATCTTTCCAATCTCCGTGGAGTCACCCTGGAAGTTGGACGAGATACTCTCACGCGAACAACCATCTCTTTAACGTTTCGGGAGAGTCCCAAGACTCTGCAACCAGTCGCTAAGGAATTCTTCAAAGAGTTATTGCAAAGACGAGGATCTTCTATCCAAGACTTCGCTTCTTGGTCGATGTCTATGGACGATCAATCCAAGAAACTGCAGTTCAAGGGCTCAGTTACTCCCCAGTTTCTCGACGACGTGCTCGGAGTTTTCACCGTCCACCGCCAAACCGCAGACATCGAACATCATGCGAAACAACCGGATGTTCCAGCCAAGGAAACGAGCCAAAGCGTCGTTGCTGCAAACACTCGAGACTATTTCAAAAAACTTGTGAATATCATCCATCGCGTTCGCGATTACTCGGCCAGCAATACTGGTGAGCGGGCTCAGTGGAACGGCAATATGGCCAACCGTATCGACGAGATTCCCACCCTTAACGTCGACGCGGACATGGTGCAATTCGGGGCCGAGGTCGGAAAGGCTCTACGCACCAATATGGTTTCAATGCAGATGACAAATATTGCAACCGGTGCCCAGGCGGTTGCCAACGATGCTGGAACCAGCGGCTACTCTACCGCGACCGGTTTCGGAACCATCGCCGGTGCCTACTCGGGTAGGTATAACAGCTATTACGGTGGCGGAGCTTACGGGGGCAATTATTATGATCCCAACTCTCCAATGAAGTATTACAGTCTCGGCCAAGCCCAGGGTAACACAGCCTTCAAGCAAATGATGGGAGCCATGGAACAATCCGTCTCCGACATGCGC
>CAYXFO010000217.1:0-7578 GCA_964464255.1 uncultured Pirellula sp. | reverse complement strand
CTCCGAAGCCGCTCGCGTTCGCGACGCTGCGATCGAGGTCATGGTCGCCGTCATGACAATCCCGAGCATGGCGGTGGAAGCGACCACCTCGATTTGAGAGAACCCTCGCGGCTTGCGTTTTGAGTACCAAAGACCATTCCGATCGCGATGCATCATGGCACCTCCGGTTGCGCAAGCAGCTTTGCACTGGCCATCATGGTGGGATTCATACCGGGCAACCCGGTCATGAAGATGTCCACGTTCGCGAGGTTTCTTCTCGCGCTCGCAGAGCTACTGCTTGATGACGTGAATCCCATAGCGAGAAAACGGGGAGATGTATTTGTCGTGGTGGTCCACGAACCGCCGCTGTTAGTGGTTTGAAGCATTCGCAGATCCGCAGGTAGATTGCTCGCATGGGATAGACACTGCACGCGAATCGGTGGATTCGAGGCACTGGTCGACAGGATCACTGCCAGAGTGGTGCTGGAAGGGATCAGATCAACGGGCGCCAACGGGAACTCGACGTATTGATACTTCGAACTTAAGTCTTGGTTGAGAAGTTGAATGTCGGCGTATAGGACAGAAGGATTGGGGAGCCCGTTTGCGACCGCAACGACCCTTAGTTGTAAATTTCCCGCGGCGCTTGGGTTATCGGTCTTGAGCATGAATTCGATGGAACCAAGATCCCAAGTTGTAAAGCCAGTGGTTTGGTCGGGACGAAAGATGATACACACATGATTCGTGGAGGTCAGTAATCGCTCGGAGTAGGTTACGGACGGGACGGAATCGACTTTCTTGAGTAGCACACTTTCCGAGCGGAAACGATTCGGGATCGTAGATGCCGTTGCATAGCTATATTGCAACTCGAAACCTGTGAGGTTAGTGATGACCGGAGCTTCGGGGCCTTGATTCACACGACGGTACAGATCCCTCTGCCTGAGATTGCTGTTGGTCTTCCACTCATAGCGAATCTGCTCGGGCAATGAATCGCCGTTGCGATCGGGAACACAAAACTCGATCGCGGTTGCGGTGTGAGCAGCAATCCCATTTGCGAGTTCGATTTCCATCGCCATCTGCAGTGAGGCGTCGGATATCTGTTGGATATTTTTGTAGAACTGCTCGTCTTGTTGATTCGACCGCAACATCAACGTCACGCAGGCACCCAGGCCAGCAACAATAATCGCAGTACTCGGCAAGGAAACCAAGAGATCGAGGGAAGTCACACCTCGTCGGCGGGAGTGACCCTTACTCCATACGCATCGCGGTCGTTGGATCATGATCGACTGACAACCCCCTCCGTGGACAATTGGACGATTCCCGTTGAACTGCCATAGCGGATTCCGATTTCTGCACTCTGCAACGGATTACCGTAGCGGTCGAAGGTGATCGTCAAATCGGGTGTTGTCGAACGCGAACCGCTGCTCACGACTCCATTGACTACCGGGCAAATCGCTCCGTTGGTGCCTCCATCTCCGACAATCACTTCGTACGGATTTCCAGGTCGTAGCGGTGAGTCAACGGAGGAGATCCGATAGAAACTCTTTCCAAACGAGACGGTCAGAGTGACGTTTTGCGATGTGAAACGAGCGTGTCGGCGGCACAATTCGATGTCCTGTGCCAATCGCTGAACGGCGACTTGAGTGCGGTATCGGTTCAGGCTCGCCGTGTATCTAGGGACAGCTACCGCAGCGACGATCCCGAGGGTCAACATGACGATGACCATTTCCATGAGAGAGTAGCCATGATGTCGGTGATGCTCGCGGCGATGCTCTGAACGATGGAGAGGGTCTGGGAATCGCATGATCAAATGATTCCGGTCAAGCATGCCAAGCCATGACTGTTGGTGCATGAACTCAGATTCGGAGATTCCAGCTTCTCGGAAATGAAGTTCTCGGATGCGCCATCGGTGGTTGCAACCCGACCTGGTACAATCATGCCATCGCTTATACATCCGAGTGCGACCTCGACGATTTCCGTGTCCCACATCTTGCCGCAATCGGTGCTGAGGATGCGGGTTGCCTCATCGATCGGCAGGGCATTCCGGTACGGTCGTGTGCTGGTCATCGCATCGAATGCATCACAAACAGCCAGAATACGAGCCATTCGAGGAATATCTTGCCCACTTAGTCCATGAGGATATCCGGAACCGTTATATGCTTCGTGATGAAATAGTACGCCTGGAAGCACGTATTCGATGTTATTGAGATGCTTAAGGATGGAGTATCCAATCACTGGGTGAGACTTAATCGCGTCGAACTCTTCCTGGGTGAGCTTGCCCGGCTTCTTGAGAATCGCGTCTGGGATTCCGATCTTGCCGACATCGTGGAGCAGACCGGCCATATGCATTTCATCACATTCCTTCTTCGTGAATCCCATGCGCGTGGCCAAACATTTCGCAAACGAGGCCACTCGCTCGCTATGTCCAGCGGTGTAGCAGTCCTTGGCATCGATTGCATTGATGATGGCCAAGACCAAACCCTTGGTAAGTTCCTCCTGGGCAGCAAACAACTCTGAGTTGCTGGCTTGAGACGCCAAGATATTTGCAGCGGTCGTAAGCAATCCAGCTTCGAAGGTGCTGAATCTTGCTCCCGTGGGGTTGCCAGCTAAATCGCAGGAGGAAGCACAATTTGCATCCATCCCCATCTTATTGATTGCAATCAACCATCCGTAGACTCGCTCACCCTTGCCAACAACAGTGAGCATGCAATTACGGATAAACGGAAATCGCTCGAGGTAGGTTTTGTCGCGCAAGCGGTCCAAAAGAATTGGGGTTTTTCGCCCATCGTCGGTCAACTGCTGCGTCAGTTGCTCGAGGTTCCATGCCGTACAGGGAATGGATGGTCCTGCCAGCACATGAAGACGAGCCGGGTCCATCGAATGCTGCAGATGCAGTCCGAATAATTCCAAAAATAACAAGCTCTCGGCATGAATCACTTGGGCCAAGGAGGCAACACAGGCCTGCGCCACTTCAATCGAAGAGGCGTTGACGGAATAAAGATCGGCAAAGCGGTGCGATTGCCGAAGCCATGTCAATTCCTCGAAGTCTTGCGTGATCTGCTCAATGAAGGATTCGGTGTACTCCTCTGCGGGGGCCTCGGCGAGCGAGGAATCATTTCTCAGCTTCGCGCATTCCGATTCTACTTGCGAGCGAGTTGCGGATATGAGCGCATCGATCAATATCACAGGCGCATCAGGTTCCGGAACGAGCATCCACGAACTTCGATCGCAACGTTCGGATGCATCGATTGCGAGGATTCGACGGTTCGGATCGATTTCAATTCGTGATATCTCACTTTTCAAATCGTCCGTGTGAAATTCATAGCCCTGTAAGTCCGCTTGTAGTGATTGCGCGGATTCAGTGTGCGTACCGACCATCCCAAGGATTTCTATCCTGGAGCCGACCGACCGATTGGATTGTGCAGCAATTGCGATGGAACACTCGAGGGCGTGGGCGAGCTTGGATGCAAATTTCTCTGCAAAATCCACAGATATATTGGCATTTAGAGCCATAGGAACTCTCCCCGATACCTGCCCTCGCGGAAGTCGCGACGGCCGAAGCATCATTTCTATTTAGCATGTGAATTGTCGACGGCATCCGAGAATCTTTCCCAATGCGATTTGCTTGTCACAAGTTCCCAACCTAGGTTTTTTGCGCCGCATTCGCAGGTTGAGATCGGGCTAAGCAGCCCCACGAATCGGCAAGAAGAGTTTTGTTTTCGGGAGTTCTAGAAATGATTGCTTTGCGATCCAGTGTTTCGAAGGCGCGCCGCGCGTTTAGTTTGGTTGAATTGGTGGTGGTTGTGTTGATCATCGGGATCCTGGCTGCAGTGGCTGCTCCTAAGATGTTCGATACCAGTACGAAAGCAAAAGAGTCTGCGACGAAAGCCTCCTTGAGCATCGTTCGCAACGCAATTGAGTTGTACAACGCGGAAAACGGCACATATCCGGCCAGTTCCGCAGCTCTTCCAGCCGCACTCTGTAACAACTACATCAAGGGACCATTCCCCAAGTCGCCGTATGCCAATAACACAGACACGATCAAGCAAGGAACCGCCTCGGGCGGAACCGAAGCCTGGGTTTACGATCCAGCCACTGGGAATTTCTGGGTGAATACCGGTAATTTCTCTAACTGGTAATTTCGGTTTCAACTCGGTACCTATCTCAATCCCACTGCGTTTAATCATGGCTGAGAGTGTGAATGGAAGAATTCTAGTCGCCGAAGACAACAAAGTCCTCGGCGACGTACTCCGCTTCAATCTGGAGCGGAGTGGCTTCCATGTCACACTGGCACGTACGGGCGATGCAGCTGCAAAACTGCTCGCAGGCGAAAGCTATGATCTGATGTTCACGGACATTGAGATGCCGGGAATGAACGGGGTCGATCTTTGCCGTTATCTCCGTTTCGAACTCGGAAACTCCGACTTGCCAGTCGCAATTTGCTCTGCACGCGGTCTCGAAGTGGATGAGCAAGAGATGCGAACCAAATACGGTGTATCCGAGATCATTTTCAAACCATTCAGCATGCGGGAATTGGTTGCATTAGCGAGCCGCTTGCTTAATTCATCAGCAGCGACCGAAAAACAACCACTCGATGCTTCCACAGCCGAGTGAAAGTCTGACGATGTCCAAAGCAAAAAGTGCTCTATCTTTGGCCTATCGTCTTTGCGGCCAGCATCTGCTGTTCGCAACGATTGGGTTGCTCTCTTTTGTGGGTATTGTCGCGATGCTCGGCGATCCCACGGCTCGCGTGGACTTGCTGTTTCTAGCATTGTTAGTCCCCGTCTCCCTATTCCTTGCTGGATCATTCTTCATCAAAAGGTCGGTCGACTCGGTAAGCCAAGTCGAACGTCAACTCGTCTCGTTTTCGGCTCCCGATTTGAGCATAGAAACGCTGCGTTCGATTCCGGAATCAACTCCACTCGCGAACGGGTGGAACCAACTCGTTTCCAAAGCGCAACAGCAAGAAGTTTGGAATGGAGTCGAACGCAGACTCTCGGAAACGATCAATGCCCAGCAAGTGAAGCGACTGGAAGCGATTTTCCAACAGCTCCCGGATGGTGTTGTCCTGTGCGATGAACGCGGAATCATCATTGAGTGCAACAGTGCATTCCATAACTTGGTAGGAAACACTGAAAGCAACGCGTTGGTAGGCCAGTCGTTGCTGGAATCGATCAAGCCGATCGTCCAGTACCCCAAGGCCCTCGATGCTCTCGAACAAATGTTGCATGGGCCTGCGAACCAAGTCTGCGAACTGCGATTGAGCGATCGCATCGAGGAGGGAGTTTGGCGTGTCAGCATGAAACGCGCCAGTCAGGAGACTCTCGGTCAGGGTGCGACGGTTTGGTCGTTGCGAGATGTCACACAGTCTCAGCTTGCGGAACAGGCTCGCGAACAGTTCGTGGCGACTGCGACGCATGAATTGAGAACTCCGCTCGCAAACATCCGCGCCTATGCCGAGACACTGGCGACTGCCACTGACATCCAGGTCGATCAACAACTGGACTTCTTCAATATCATCAACAACGAAGCGACTCGCCTAGCTCGCTTTGTCGATGAACTCTTGAATGTCAGCCAAATGGAAGCCGGTGCGATCACGGTCCAGACCCACGAGATCTACTCGGATCGGCTGTTGACGGAATTGGTCGAACAGCAGCGTCCACTCTCCGTGGACAAGGGACAGCGTCTCGAGCTTCTGGTCCCCCCCAAGATTCCGCGAATCCGCGGCGATAAAGACAAACTAGCGGGTGCGGTCAGCAATTTGATCGGCAATGCGATCAAGTACACGCCCAACGGTGGAACCGTCAAGGTTCGAGTCGAATATGATCCGTCGCAAATCTATATCCATGTGGAAGACACTGGCTTTGGAATTTCCAAGGAAGATCTCGAGCGACTGGGAAGCAAATTCTACCGCAGCAGTGACGAACGGGTTCAAAACCTGAGCGGTAACGGTCTTGGTTTGGCCTTTGCGCAAGAGGTCGCGCGATTGCATGGTGGTCGACTGACCATCCGATCCGAGATCAACGTCGGTTCCTGCTTCACGCTCGAACTCCCCACTGGCTAACGGAACGGGAGACAAAAATGATAGCGTCGAAACGGACCGGGATGATCGACACGCTGGAGTGCGATGTTCCATTGACGAAAGATACCGATTCGGCGTTTCGCGCTTGCTGGCAGCGGCTTTTGACGACTCGACAGCCGCGCATCGTTCTCGACATGAGAAACATTCCACTCCTGGATAGCACAGGTCTGGAATCGCTGTTGGAACTGAAGGACCGTTGTGATGCAATCGGAGGGATGGTGGTCCTCGCCCGCCCCAATCCACTGTGCCAAGACATCCTTCGAATCAACGGAATGAACCGGGATTTCCAAATATTCACCGACTACGTTCACGCTCTTGGGAGTTTCTCGAAATGAGTGTTGAAACTCGCAGCGGTACCGAACTGCCGTCGCCGTCACCCTGGAGTCCTCAGACGGCCTCTGGAAAGAACCAGCGCGTCGCTTTGCATCCGATTCGCGTTACCAAAGCTCCTCCGAGTACGTCAATAAAACTTGGGGAATCGCTTGTCGGAGCGGGTGTCATCAGTAGCGACGACCTCGAGTCAGCCCTTCGCACGCATGCCAAGAACCGAAATCAACTTGGCGAGACACTTCTCGAGATGGGAATCGTCGATGAAGACTCGCTTCTCTTGTTTCTCGGCCAACAAATAGGCGTGCCCGCCGTTCGTTTGCGAAACGGTTTAGTCGATCCGATTGCGGTGAAGCGAATACCCCGAGGAAAAGCGGAGAGCTTATGCGCTCTGGGGCTCTTTCTGGTAAGAGACACGCTGACCGTCGCGATGAAGGAACCGAAAAATCTCCGGCATATCGACGAACTGACCCGAGTGACGGGACTCAATATCCGACCTGTATTAGCGATGCGAGGGTCGATCGAACGGATGCTCAAGAACTGCTACGAGGAAAACTTCGCAGTCGACGAAGTTTCCGCCGATCTGGATGAAGACTCCGTATCGATTGACACCGAAGCGATCGACGTATCCCTGAACGATGTGGTTTCACTGACGGACGGTAGCCCGGTCGTCAATCTTGTGAATTACATCGTCGTTCAAGCGATTCGCCAGAAAGCGAGCGACATTCACTTTGAACCTTCGCAGAACGCGTCGGTCGTGCGATTCCGCGTCGATGGATATCTGCGAGAAATCCTGCACCCCAAACGCGAATACCATGCAGCGATGGTATCACGTATGAAGGTGCTCGCCAAACTGGACATATCCGAAAGACGGATGCCTCAAGACGGACGCATTCACTTGCGAGTCGATGGTCGCGAGATCGATTTGCGAATCTCCACCTTGCCCACGATCTTGGGTGAGAAAGTGGTGATGCGGGTTTTGGATAAGAAGAATGTGACGTTCTATCTCGATAAACTCGGCATGCGTGAGGAAGTCCTCACAAATGTCAAGGAGCTTCTAAAACGTCCTCATGGACTTCTGCTGACCACAGGCCCGACCGGAAGCGGAAAGACGACGACCTTGTATTCGGCCGTGGAGCTGATCAAGTCGGTTCAGCGAAACATCGTGACAGTTGAGGATCCCGTTGAATATC
>CAYXFO010000216.1:4195-7582 GCA_964464255.1 uncultured Pirellula sp. | reverse complement strand
TCGCAAGTCGCAGACGTTTGTGTTGGTTGGCCCCGTTACCAAAAGATTGCCGCTCTCTTCGAAAAGAGGGTAGGCATCGCATCGTTGCAGATGATCCTCCACGCGATCGGTTTGATCTCGAAAACGGTCGATCCACGCTCGATCAATCCATGCCCCGGCGGCAGTCGTCGGACCGTCTTCCCCGTCTGTCCCTCCCGAAAGCAATGCGAAATCGGATTGCCAGTCTGTTTGATTGATGAGCCAGCGTCCCGCTGATAACACCAGTTGCTGGTTTCGTCCCCCGCGACCTCTGATCGAGTGGTGCGGCAAAACGACCGTCGGCTCCCCTCCCGTGATGATGCAATCGACCAAACCACCGCGCTGCGAGTCAACCAGTTGCTGCGCTATCTGCTCACCCGCGTTTTGGGCAGACCCCTCGGATCGCTTCGCCGAACTCATCCAATATCGATATCCTAACGCCACCGCGCAGGTTCCGGCTGCGTCGACGGCGGTTGCATTGTTGGCAAGAATATGATGCGTTGGCTCGATCCCATGAACCGTTTCGCCTGTCGTGTGCTTCTTGAGATGCGTTATCACTGCATCAAATTCGCCGGGACAATAGCGTGTCAGTATTTCGATTGCTCGTTCTGGATCAGGCGATGGTTCGAGGACCGTCGGCCCTGAGGCAATGATCGGTAATGGATCCCCAAGAACGTCCGAGATGATCAGGCCAATCATGAGTCGCGCCCGACAGGACTGGGCCAGTCGGCCACCTTTCACTTTGCTCAAACAGCGTCGCACTTCGTTGAGAGCATGAATATCGGCGCCCGATGCGCTCAATCGTCGAGTGATTTCAATCTTCGTTTCCAGCGTGATCCATGGTTGCGGAAGGCAAAACAAGGCCGAACCACCACCGCTCCACAGTGCGACCACACAGGTTGAACGATCTGCTCGCTCCACCCATTCAAGAATCCGGCGCGAGCCTTCGACGACCCGTTCCGTCGGTTCGTTCACACCCTGCGGTCGGGCTTCGCATACCTGGACCGACCCAGAATCCCCAAACGAAATGCTACGATTTTCAGCGACTCCCTCAGGAACATTCACCCATCCCGCGACACGCAGCGATGGATGGGATACTCGCAGAAAACTATCGGCCAGTCCAACCAACATGCCGTAGGTCGCTTTGCCTGCTCCGACAATGACCAGATTTTCGATGCCACTTAGATCGTAAGGGGTCTCATCGATCACCAGCCACGATCGGTCCCAATGAACTTGCTGAGCCACGACGCGATCGGCTCTCACAGCGTCGACTCCCGCGCGCCATATCGCCAACGCGTCGTCGATCAAACGAGGGCTGGCCATCAAGCGTCCGCGAATAGCGATGAAACGATGGAGCCCTGACTGCGAGCCAGCGGCCGACCGATTGGGGTCAACATCTCCTCGGAGAAATCGATACCGAATCCGTGCAACCATGTCGCGTGCAAATCCTCTACTCGCACAGGATCTTTGACTCCGTCGAGCGGTTCTTTTCCATCGTCTATTTTTTCTGAGGTGGTTTCTCCATGCACATAGCCTCGACGAAATGGTCCGCCAAATAGGATGGTGCTAAAACCCGTTGGCCAATGATCCCGTCCGTCAGCGACATTGATCTTCGGAGTTCGCCCAAACTCGCCACCACACATGATCGCGGTCGAATCGAATAGATCGCGTTCGATCAACAAACTGACCATTCCGTGCAATGCGGCATCGAGAATACTGCAACGCCCGGCTTGGAGCGCGTGGTTCTCGACATGTGAATCCCAACCGCTCAACTCCACTTCCACGCAGGTAACTCCTTGCTCGATCAGTCGCACTGCGGCCAAGCATCCACGACCGAAAGGAGTGTCTCCGAACGAATCTCGCACCCCTTGCGATTCGCGATCGATTTCAAAGGCTTGAATCTGCTCGCTGGCCATCATCGTCCTTGCACGCTGCGTAGAAATCGCTTGCAGCGTCTTGTTGTCGTCCAAGTCCTTGATGCGACCGCGACGAAACTTGGCTTCGATCTGCTCCAAATCCGAGACCCGCTGCTGAAAGACCTCCTGCGCGACATAGCTCTTCAGGTTCGGCAACGGATCCTTGGGATCTCCGAGACGAAAGGCATCGAATGTGCTTCCCAGATAACCCCCTCGGCTCGACCATTGACCCGCAAGGATCGATATGTGTCGCGGGATCTCGATATTGGATTGGGTTTGATGGCACAGGACCGCTCCGATGGCAGGATGAACCAGCGTGGGATCGGGACGCCATCCGGTCTTCATGTTGTAGGTGGCGCGTTCGTGATCCCCCTCTTTCGAAACCATCGAACGAACCAAGGTCGCCCGGTGCATGATCTCCGCTGTGCGGGGAAGCGTATCGGCAATCGAAACTCCCGCCAAAGACGTCCCGATAGCCTTGGCCTCGCCACCGATAAGCGTGCCGGGATGCGGGTCGAATGTCTCCAACTGGCTCGGGCCACCCTGCATCCACAACAGAATCATCGACCGCGGTTTGCTCGATGACGACTTGACCTCCGCACCTCGAGCAATCGACTCAGCGACTCGAGTCAACAACGTCGTCTGAAGCAACGCACCGCCAACAACGCCACCCGACATCGCACCGTGCAACCAACGACGACGAAGCATCCGAGTATAGGATTCGCATCCAGACGCGTCGCGGGAATCAAAATCGCTACTCATGTCCTTTTCCCCACCAACCCACCGCACCAGTCCCCTCGAGTATACCAACAGTGTCCATGAATTTCGCGGATTCCCGAGTTTTCTTGGCTCAGCCGTCACGCTCCGCAATGTTTTTCCAGATGCACCAAGCGAATGCTAGCATTTGATGAACTTTAGCAGAATTGGAAACGGGCTCACAAAAAATACCAGCTTTAGCAGATGAACAGAATGACTGCATGGTGGGCAATGGATTGCCTGCAAGAATGCAGGGCAGATGGGTAGGAATCGCGAGACGGAGACGGAAGCGATGCGACACGCAGGCATGACGCTGGCTGTGGGAGTTCTTGGAATGCTTGGGTTTGTTCCAAGTGAGGCGATGGGTCAGGGGCACAAAACCCACCAAAGCCAATTGTTTTCTGGAACCTATCTCGACCCAGCGATTCAGCGTCCGGACATTATCCCGGGCTTCCTGGCGAAGAACTTGCCAGAGTATCGTCAAACGTACAATCGACCGAGATACTTGCCGGGCGAATTCCTGCATCATTTTGAGCCAACCAGCCAAGAAGCGATCGCTTGGGAATCCAATGTTCGAAATGGCAACTACCGCAATCATCGCGGCGGGACCATTCCCGTCTACAACTATCCCAAGCCATGGGAGGTGCTGAACACACGAGCCCGGCCTGATTTCCCGCGCAAGAGTGGGGTTTTGGAT
>CAYXFO010000216.1:0-4185 GCA_964464255.1 uncultured Pirellula sp. | reverse complement strand
GTTTTGGATCGGCCGAAGGATAGTGGGACTCTGATGGAACTGGTCGAGCCCGCACCGACTGCCAAGTAACAGGCAGCGCCGACTGGATAGATGCGGTACAATCGAAACGGTACTCATCTATTCATTCCATTAGGGTTTCAATATGCGGCGATGCGTTTCGAATGCTCCGGGGACCGCATGGGGCATGTGTCTGTTGACGTTGTTTGTTTGCGGTTTATGGGCTAATCCCGAGATTCGTGCGGACTGGCCTGGGTTGCTTGGACCGCGACGTGATGGGCATGCCACCCCTGGTACTAGGCTCGCTGACAAGGTCCCCAAAGAACTCAAACCCACATGGCAGATTCCCGCCGGGCAAGGTTATGCCGGTGCAGCGATTCGCGATGGGAAGGCCGTGTTGTATCAACGGGATGGCAACGAAGACGTTTTGCGACTGGTCGACCTAAACGATGGAAAAGTGCGTTGGCGCACAGCCTTTCCCGCGACCTATCGTCAAGGAATCGATGAGGACAAGGGTCCGCGTTCGGTACCGCAGATCGTTGGTGATTGGGTCGTGGTTCATTCCGCCTCGGGAAGTATTCATTGCGTAGCCTTGGTGGACGGCAAGATTCGTTGGAGCCGAGATCTGCGGAAGGAATACGGAGCGGACGATGGATATTTCGGGGCTGGCAATACCCCTTTGGTTGCGGGGGTCGTGGTCATTGTCAACGTGGGTGCAAAGAAGAAGAATGCTGGGATCGTCGCGATATCGCTACTCGACGGCAGTACATTTTGGACCGCAACCGATGCCGATGCGGGCTATGCTTCGCCGATCTTGTATCCTTCCTCGGACTCTGCAGAGGATGATTCGCAAACGGCCATCGTTCCCACTCGTTTGACTACCTACGGTATCGACCCGAAAACCGGGCAAGTGCGATGGGAGTTTCCGTTTGGACAACGAGGCCCGACAGTGAACGCAGCAACCCCAATCCTTTTGGAGGGAGATCGGGTTCTCCAGACAGCTAATTACGGCATTGGCTATGTAAACGTGGCGGTCGGCAAGGATGGCATCGAGATCGTTCGCAAAGGGGACGAGATCTCCAGTCAGTACGCCACCCCGGTTGCAGTCGGCACCTTGGTTTTTGCATCGGACGGACGAGAAGACGGTGGACTCTCAACCTACAAGTGTTTGCAACCTGACAGCGGGAAAGTCGTCTGGGAACAGATAGGGATGCCGGTTTGTCATACTATTGCGATGGATGCCCAAGGGTCAGAGGGCAAGTCATCCCTCCTCGTGGTCGGGATTGATGGACGAGTCTGGTTGACCCCTGCGACTGACCAGGGGTTTAAGCCGTTTTGGCAAACTCAACTGCCGATGGGTAAGTATCGAGCCCTCCCCGCACTCTCAGGAAACAAGCTTCTGGTACGCACCAGCCTTAGCCCCGACGCCCAATGGATGTGCTTTGATTTGTGATCTCGTCGACAAATCGATTACAATCAAACAGGTGCTGCAATCGCCAGCTAATCCCAAGGACCCGATCGAATGAGCGAAGTGGACGACGCAGACTCAGCTTTCAACAGAGACCTCTCCCCTTCGGAGTCGAGCCTCGATGGAGGCTCTCCGTCGGCATCGTCCCCCACAGCTTCATTTGCATCTTCATCGACTCCCACCGTGTGGAGTCTCATGGTGTCGACGACATTCAGCCTACTCGGTGTGCTGATTCTGCTGGTGTTTTTGAGATACTTGCTGCCACCGATGTTGGAGTCCTCCCGTTACTCGTGGCACCGCGGTCAATTGCGTGCCGAGTATGAGTTGGCCGGAGCGCAGCTTGAAAATGTCTCGTGGGAGGGATTAAGTCAGGTATCACAGACCGTCGCGCGACGCGTTCATCCAAGCGTTGTTCATATTCAGTTGTCGATGAAGAACGAAGATTCAGAGACGATGAGCCGATGGAATCCGGACATGAAATCATTTCGTATGACATCGGGTCAGGGCAGCGGCATTATCGTGTCGGAAGATGGATACATCCTGACCAATCAACATGTCCTGGAAAGCGATGCCGAGATTCAAGTCTACCTCGCTGATAATCGAGTATTGCCCGCAAAGGTGGTAGGCTTGGATCGAACAACCGACTTGGCACTGCTGAAAGTCGACGCGCAGGATCTGTTACCCATCACATGGGGTGATAGTGACGATCTGGATGTTGGTTCTCCGGTATGGGCGGTGGGAAGTCCATTCGGACTTGCCGGATCGGTTTCGTTTGGAATTCTGAGTGGCAAGCATCGACTCGACTTGAATGCCAATCCGCAGTATCGCGGTTCGCGTGAGAGAATCACCTCCCGTTATAGCGACTTGATGCAAAGCGACGTCGCTGTCAATCCTGGTAACAGCGGTGGCCCTTTGGTCAATGCCCGAGGTGAATTGATCGGAATCAACACCGCGATCGTCGGTGAATCGTATCGCGGTGTAAGCTTCTCCATTCCGAGCCGCATCGCGCGCCAGGTGCTCGATCAGTTTTTAGCGCATGGTCGCGTCCGACGCGGTTGGGTCGGAGTGGAGTTGGCCATGGAAATTATCCCCGAGGGAGAAGATACCACGCCGCGAGTGGTGGTGCGTGTCGTGGTTCCTGACTCTCCTGCCGAACGAGCGGCAATCTACCCTGGCGATCGAATCACCGAATTCAACGGTCAACCCGTTGTAGATGTCCAGCAACTGATCGAATCGATTCGCACCACCCCCGCAGATTCGGTTATTCAACTGAAAATCGATCGAGATGGCGAAGAACTCGCTATCGACTTGACGCTAGGCGAATTGAGTTTCTCCCCGTGAGAATTTTGCATCTTAAGAATATCGCAAAGATCCAGCTCAACGCTTTCGGATCCTTGACCGACGAAACGGGCTAGAATCCCAGGAACGGCAATCGCGGCGGAGTGACATTGGAAACTCGACCGAGAATCTCGCGAAGGATTTGTTGTTCTAACTCGGTGTCATTTTCCAAGCGGATCCAACCCAAAGTGATCGGCTGGCCGACAAGCATAGGATCGTTGCGCACGATCGCTCCGTCATGACGAGCGATCGCGGAACCTTCCGAGGAGTATTGGGATCGATCGACGTCCTCGATTTCTTTCATCACTTCGACAGCGAGTGTGAAGCCTTGTTCGGTTGGGATCACCCGTACGAAGCATGTGCGACGCATGGTTTGAAAAGTGCTCTGCAGCCGTTGGAAACCATGCACAGCATCTTTGCGCCACGGTTCCAAAAGTGTTGCTCCCACTTCGGGATATGTTTCCAATCTTCCCTCGACCCACTGCGTGGAATCGCGGACCGCGCGTTGCTCGCTCTTGATGCGAAAGTAATCCTCGACCGTATCGACGATTTGGTTCCAAAGGAACTCGCTATCGCCGACCGCAACGTTCATGGGGTTGGTCAACTGCGTCCGCTTGTTGAGTGGAATCCCCGGCAACGCCAAAGTGCTTTTCGACAAAGCGGAACAACCTGATCCCAGCAAGGCGAGCACGCAGGACAAGATGGCACAATGACGAAGCCGTTTCGTTTTCATTCGCTCAAGAATCACGAGAGATCACGTTGCGTTAGGCCCTGATCCTGATCCCGAAGAACTCGATTTCGAGGCGGTAGGATTGGGGGACAAGTCTTTGAGCGAACGGCCGAGCCGCTTGCGCTGCGGTGCTCGTTCATTTACGACGCGCGTCGCGCTTGCGTCGATCGATTGCTCGGTGGCTGCAATGCGCTGCAACGTGTTGGCAGCCATCGTCTGAAGCGCCGGATGCATTTGTTCGGGGTCCTTGGGGGTCCCCAACACTTCCATCGCATCGCTCACACCCATCAACACAGACTGCCGAACACCATCTCGAATCCAACCAAATAGTCCTGGCTGACTCATCGAATCCTCGCTTGATAGGGACGGAAAACTTCTCGTGCCCTAGGACGGTATCAAAAGCGAGTCGGTTTTCGCTAGGCCAGATCCTCGCCAATGCTAGCGTTAGAATCCGAAGAACGAGTTTCCGCTGGTTGGCGGTGCCATGCCGGTCGCGCGATAGGCTTCTTCGCTGAGACCGAAGTAAGTCGACGCTTGGTTGAGTTCCAGGAAGATTTGGTAGTTGCCACTGGGGGACTGGGCAGTCATCACATCGGCGGGGCGAACCTGCAACAGGCTGGTGATGCGATTGTTCCACCGTGTCGTGAACAGT
>CAYXFO010000215.1:0-7601 GCA_964464255.1 uncultured Pirellula sp. | reverse complement strand
CAATGACCCCTACATGTCGCGAGTCCATTGCCGTATTTCGGTCGATGGAGACAAGGTTCAAGTCGCCGACTCGTCGGGCGGCAATCTTCTGATGAAGGGCAAGCCGATCGAGAGTGCGGTTCTAAATTCCGGCTCGGAGTTCACTGCGGGACAAAGTACGTTTCGGTATGTCATCGGCGATATTGCGGAAGACCGAACTGTCATGCCAGGCGCTTTTCCTCCAAGGGGTGGTGCTCCTGCCCCTTCTGCAAAGCCATCTCAAGCTCCCGCCATGCCCGGCGCCTCACCCGACCAGCTCGAGAATTTGATCGGACACTCGTTTGTTCACTATCGAATCGATTCGATTCTGTCAGTCGGATCGACTGGTTTTGTATTTCGCGGCACGGATACTGAAAAGGATCGCCCTGTCGCGATCAAGGTTCTGTTTCCCGATCGTATGGCGAGCGAGGAGGAACGCGATCGCTTCATCCGCGCTATGAAGACGATGTTGCCAATTCGGCATCCCAACATCGTTCGAATCTATAACGCTGGCAAGTCGGGGCGCCACTGCTGGGCTGCGATGGAGTTCATCGATGGTGAGAACCTCAACCAAGTCATCGATCGCATCGGGATCGAGGGGATGCTCGACTGGCGCGAGGTGTGGAGAATAGCAGTGGATATTGCATCAGCACTCGAGGCTGCGTCACGCGAGAAGATCATTCACCGCAATGTTACCCCCGCAAACATCCTGAGACGAAAATCAGACAAGATGTGCTTGCTCGGAGACTTGATGCTCGCCAAAGCTCTCGAGGGAAGTCTGGCTCGCCAGGTCACAAGCCCGGGAACTATCGTAGGCTCGATCAATTACATGCCTCCCGAAAGAACGCGGGATTCGAGCGCTGGGGATACGAGGGCGGATATCTACGGACTGGGAGCGACACTCTACGCGTTGCTGACAGGCAGGCCGCCATTCCAAGGAGATTCGACCATCGAAGTGATTCGTCGAATTCGCGAAGACGATCCGATGCCACCGACTAAGTTTCAGATGTCGATCAATTCGCTCTTCGAAGAAATCGTCATGCGCATGATCGCGAAGAATCCTGAGCAGCGCTATGCAACACCCGGAGCCTTGCTCAAGGAACTGGAACGGGTCGGCAAATACCAAGGGTTGTAGGGGACTGGGGGGTACTCAGCATCGGTCGCCTACAGGAACATGATCCGGACCTCGACTCAGTCCGATCGCGATCTATGTGAAGCAAGCTCGCGAGCGTCTCTGTCCCGGGTGGAAGGACAGGTCGCCTTTGACCGCTAACTCTTGCAAGCGGTCGGGGGAACCTGCGCCTCGGCTTCGTCCGAAGTACTTCTTAAAGCCCCACACCAGATCGCACCACATGTCTCCTGCGATCCCCAATCGCTCCAGGATCGGCATGTGATCATCCGGGATCTTACCCGGTTTGTCTGGTCGTCCTTGGCGACCGGTCCAGTCGAGCAATTTCAAGTAATCCTCCAGCGAGATACTCAAGAAACCTTTATCGCTTGCTCGTAAACCCTGCTTATGTGCCATCGGGCCGTGGGCACGGGGATTCAACGTCATCGGGGCTAGCCATCCATCTCTAGGGATCTTTGGGCCCTTCCGTTTTGCTGCGGCCTTGCGTCGTTCTTTGAGTTGATCAGGAGTGGAGGTCTTCAGGATGGTTGCCGCCTCTGCTTGTGAGATCGTTTGCATGGTGGCGGCCGAGGATTCTATCTCCTTGCCTTTGAGAGCCTCGATACGATCGCAGGCGGATGTGTACTTGGATTTCTCGGGCGATTCGGCCATCGCGGCCCGGATCGGGTTCAGATCGACGTACATGCAACAGGCCAGCAAGGCTGCTTCGTCGATGATGCGTTGAGCGCGAAAGCGACCTTGCCAGAAGGCGCCGGTGCATTGGTCTTGGAGATTGGCCAATCGGGCGATGGGTTCCGAGAGGGCTTTCATGAACCAGGAGACATCCGACAAGCGTTGGCGGATGATTGCGATTCGTTGAGCGTCATGGGCGAGGATATCCACATCGTTGGTAGTGGGGTCGCCGAGTTGTTCATCGATACGTTTACCGGGGAAGATCTGTAGCCAGCGGAGGGCGACTTGTCGGTCGGACCAGGTTTCTACGACATCGGGTCGATTGCGCAGGACGATATGGAGGTGGTTGGAAAGAATGGCGTAGGAAAGGACATCGATCCCGAAGACGGAGGCGAGTTTCTCGATCCGTTGTCGGATCCATTCTTTTCGGTAGGAGAAGTCTTTTCCGGTGACTTGGTCGAACCCGCTGAGGTAAGCGCGTCGGACGCATCGCTGAACGACGTGGAGGATCGAAACCTCCAGTGGGGAAAAAATCTCGCATCGTTTCGGTCTAGGCATATCAAACTCCTTAGAGCAGTACCATAACACATTGCCATCACCATGGCAATAGGTGCCTGGCACCTATTGTCGGGATCGATGGTGTGCCGGGAGTGTGGATTTTCCTTACTGCCGAGATTGGGGGGTTACTTTGAAGCGGAGAACTTCGTCTTTGCGACGGACCGCGATCTCGGTCTCCTGACCTACCTTGAGCGCTTCGATCGCGTAGGTGTAGTCGTAGATGTTTTCCACCTTGCGACCTGCGAGTTCGATCACAATGTCTTTGGCTTGCACCCCTGCCTTGGCCGCTGGCCCGTCTTTGGAAACCCCTGACAACAACACACCCTGGATATCCCCCTGGGCATAATCGGGGATCGACCCCAGATACGCGGTCATCGCGGCTCGAGCTCCTTGATTCTCAGGAGCCTTCTGCTCGGTGAATTCGGGGATCGACTCGGAAATCGCAACGCTTCGTGTGATCAAACCCATAAGCTGTGCGATCTTGGCCGCCCCTTCGTAATTGAGCAACTCCGGTGTGTCGCGCGGAGTGTGATACTCCGAATGCGAGCCGGTAAAGGCTGACAAGATCGGAATCCCCTTGAGGTAAAACGAGCTGGCATCGGTCGGGAGATAACTGTCGTTTTGCAACGTCACGGGCAAACCGACCACTGCATTGCGTCGCTCGATCTCCCCTTTCCAAAACGGCGAGGAGCCAATCCCTTGCAAGACGAGTTGCTCCCTCAATCGACCTACCATGTCGAGATTAAAACACGCAACAATTGCCGGGTAGAGCTTGTTGCCCTCAGGACTGGGCAGATGGGGATAGAGTTCGTGAAAGTGATCGACGAAATGCGATGAACCGAGCAATCCCATCTCTTCGCCGGACCACGCAGCAAACAGGATATCGTGCTTGAGCTGCAATCGCCCCTGTTTCTTTTGCAGGGCGAGCGACTGTGCGATTTCGAGCATTGCAGCCACCCCAGAAGCGTTGTCGTCAGCACCTCGGTGAACTCCTTGACGTTCTTCATCGCGCGCCAAGCTCGATCCGTTTGCACCCGTGCCCAAGTGATCGATATGCGCACCGACAACGATGATCGAATCGGCGGGTTTATCCCCCGCGCGAAGCACTCCCAACACGTTGGTCCCATAGCGTTTGACTTGTTTGAGATCGATGGTTGCACTCGGCATGACATCGGGTAGCACAAAGCCCATCATCAACTCGCCTCGGTCGAGGGTCGTTTGCAAGTCTGCGAGTTTCTCTTCGCTCTTCTCAAACCATTTCTCGGCGACCGCATCGGAAACGCTGATGGCAGCGATGCTGGAACCCGAAAGCGAACCATCGCTTTGCAGGGGCACGAGTTGCTGACGAACGCCGCTCTTGGGTCCGCTCACTACGATGATCCCTTTGGCTCCGCGATCGCGAGCGGCCATGGCTTTGTAGCGCAGAGAACTGTGCCTTGCTAAATGCTGTCGTCGTTCCGGCGACACATCGCTAGGCATCTGCCGCAGGACCATGACCCATTTGTTCTCCACATCCAAATGGACATAGGAATCGTATTCCTGGAAACCTTGATCGGCCGGTGCAACGATGCCGTAACCAGCGAAGACGACTTCGGACGGCTCGATACTGGTGGAATTCGAGAAGATGAGCGGTCGCCAGTCCTCGTCCAGTTTCCAGGTCGTGTCGCTCGACTGCAACACGTTGCTCGACAAAACATCCACCCCAGCGGTGTACGGAAACGATTGAAAGAAAGGACCGATCGAATCGTCTGCGGGAATGGATGCATCCTTAGCGGCATCGGGAGGTCCCGGTTGCCGCTCTTTGCCAGCGGGCTGGAGCCCAAGCGATTCCATGTAGCTAGCGACATAAGCGGTTGCGAGTTGCTCGCCGGGTGTGCCGGTCAATCGACCTCCCAGTTCCGGACGGCACAAGTAATCGACATGCCGACCAACATCCGAGGCTTTGTAGTCCAACTCCGTTGCCGCTGCATTGGATTTGCCAAGTCCCGATGCTTGAGCGATGGCGGCGGGGTTGAGTGCCATCTCCTTGGTGCCCGAGTTCTTGGCGTTTGCATCTTTCAAGTTGGAAGATGATGGAAGTCCGAGGGCTTCGCGGGCTGCGGCATCGTTCCATTGACCGATGAAGATCTGCGATTTCTTGTCGGCCGTCCGATTGCTGGTCCATGCCAAGCTCTTGCCATCGGGGGTGAAGACCGGAAGGCCATCGAAGCCATCGGTGGTTGTGACTCGCACGGGTTCATGCGTTCCTGCGGCATCGACGAGATACAACTCGAAGTTCGCGAAGCCTTGTAGGTTGGTAGCGAAGATCAGGTAATCGCCGCTCGGATGGAAGTATGGCGCCCAACTCATCGCCCCTAAACGAGTGAGTGCTTTCGCATCCGATCCGTCGAGGTTGGCGGAGAAAACCTCTGCTGTCGCGCCATCCTCACTGAATCGACGCCAGCAGATCCGTTTGCCATCGGGAGAAAAGAACGGGCCGCCGTCGTAACCGAACACGTCGGTGATCTTGCGGACATCTGTACCGTCGGCTCGCATGACGTAGAGATCCAGGGCGACCGCTGGGTCGTTTGCGAACAGAGTTTGTTCTCGTTCGGTGAGAGAACGTTCATATGCCTCGCGGTTCGATGCAAAGGCGATGAATTGTCCATCGGGACTATAAGAACCCTCGGCATCATAGCCAAGGGATCGCGTAAGATTAGTGTATTGTCCAGTGGTTCGGTTCCATTCGATCAAATCGAATTGAGGATCATAGTCCCAGGCGTAGCGGCGGGTCTGGCCGCTGGCGCGAAATGACAGTTCACTTTGCTGCTTGGTGATCGCGTCGGGATCTTGTTGAGTGGAGGCAAACAGGACTCGGTCTCCATCGGGATGGATCCATGCGCAGGTCGTCTTGCCGAACCCTGGGGATACTCGTTCGATGTCGCCGGTTTCGCGATCCATCCAATAGATTTGATAGAACGGATTGGAGGGTTCGCGTTCGCTTTGGAACACCATGCTTCGACCATCGCGACTGAAGTACCCCTCGCCGGATCGGAGGCCTTCGTAAGTCAACTGCCGTACGCCGCTGAGGAATCGGCTTTCCGATTGGACCGGGTCCGATGTTGCAATCGAGGATTCCTGAGCTAGGGCGAATGCCAACCCTGCAGACCAGAATGACAAACTCAAACCAAGACGCTTCGCAGTATCTTTCATGGAACGATCTTCACACCGGTAAGAGTGATTCATTGTGCGGCCAAATTCCGCAGTTTTCCTCGCAACTGGCCGCTCTACCAAGGAGTATTAGACAACCATCGTAGCTCGTCGGCTACCGCAATCGCCCGAGAGCCAAACCGGGCCAATCAGGCGATGGGCAACCGGCAGGAATTGTGATACACTTGTCGGACTTTTCCAGTAGTTTTTGGTGTTTCTCGACTCTACGGATGGTTCCTATGACCCTCGATCAATACAGCCTTTGTCCGTGCGGCAATGGCAAAAAAGTAAAGTTCTGCAAGTGCAACGAGCATTTCCAGGAAATGCAAACCATCCACCGAATGATCGTCGGGGAGCAAAATGTCGCCGCCCTGGATCGGATCAATGCCAATCTGAAGTCCATGCCTTCGGAGCCATGGCTATTAGCCATGAAATGCGAACTGCTCCTACAGCTTCGGGAACTCGAATCGCTCGAGGAATCCTCCGCCAAATTCATACGCCTCCAACCCGATAATCCGTTGGCCAAGTTGTATCGGGCCCTTGTGGCGGTGATCCGTGGAAACACCGAAGAGGGAGCAACTCTCTTGTTGCAAGCGATCTCGGAATCCCAAGAGCAACTCCCCCCAATAACCGCCACCGTGGCGATTAACCTCATCGAGACGATGGCCCAACGGGGAATGGTCCTGCCAGCATTGATGCACGCGGAATTGATGTTCGACATGGGAGAGGCTATGGCCCGTATCGCAACGGGCGCGGTCGAATCCCTCATCGGCCATCCGCAAGCCGGAACCCTCTCGCAGGAAACTCTCCCATCGGCATTGTCCGGCGAGGGAACTCAGTACGCGGAACGGCTAGCCGAAGCCGAAGCCTTGATTGCTAACTACCGCATCTCGGCCGCAAAAACCAAGCTTGAATCGATCCAACGCGAATTCGGTCAGCAACCTCCGATCCTCCAAAACCTACTCTACTGCCAACTGCTATTAACCGATCTGGAGAACGCAGCCCTGACATGCCGCAAACTAGCCAGCAGCGTCATACTCGATGAGCCGCAGCGCATCTATTACCAGTCGATGGTCTACGAACTGGCACCCAAGACCGGAGGGGTCACCCAGGCCGAAGATCTCTCGGCCTACACGATCGAAGATCCAGAGTTCGAGACATCGCTTGCCTCCTGCAAACTCCTGACTCCTATTCCCATCGATCAAGTTCGAGGAATTCTACAGGCCTTCATGGACGAAGAAGTTCCTCCCAAGGCAGCCTTCGCCACGCTGCAACCAGTTCTCCAAGAACAGTTCGCGGACATCGAGGCCCAGCGACCAGGATCCTGGTTGGTATTCTTTGGCAAGCAGACCGACAAGCCAGCGCGGTTAGTCGCTTTGGAACCGGGCTTCGGGTACCGCAAGACTCTCATGGAGCAAGTCAAGCGAGAACTTGGCCTGATGAGCCTCAAGCGAGAATTGATCGAACAACTGCACGTCGCGCCACTCGCCATGGGCAACAGCCAAATCCTAATTCGCAACGAAGTCCCAGCGGAACGTCGCGAGGCCCTTCGCGATGCCGTTCGCCAACTGACGCTCGATGATGTTCTTGATACCTCCTTCGAGTGTCTCGGTGGTCGCACCCCACGCGAGTGTGCTGGCGCGGCCGAGCATCGTCTTGCGTTGCAAGCTCTGCTCCTGTCATGGCAATCGCAAAATCCGAGCACGATGGATGACTCTGATTTCCAACATCTGCACCATTCGCTACAAGTCTCTCGCCCATCCCTCTCGGCTGAAGATGATGTCTTTGATCGGGTCGGCGGTGCGGCTTACTATTGGACCGATCTGACCACTATCGATCCACGCAGCTTGATCCAACTGATGCAATCGGTTTTGGCACGCTCGGTCACTACGATGTATCGATCCTTGGTCGAGAAGTCCGATACGATTGCTTGGCCAGAAGACTTCAGATTGTCCGCCGAGTACACAACACTCAACCTCAAGACCCGTACCGTCACCGATCCTGCGGAAGCGGACAAACTGTTGCTGCGCATCAT
>CAYXFO010000214.1:0-7626 GCA_964464255.1 uncultured Pirellula sp. | reverse complement strand
AAACTCGAAGGGATCGCCACTAAGACCAACTAAATGAAGTAGTTGCAGGACCCAGGACCGGTTAGTCGTCCGATTGCGTTTTGATACGAGGGGGCTCATCGTCCTTCTTGGTCGATGATTCCGGTTTGTTCGTGGAAGAATCGATCGGAGTAGTAAGTTCTGGTTTCTCGGTTGCTTCCGTATCACCCCCAGCCGGTCCGATTCGCAAGTCGGAAGAAGACGTGTTCTCTTTAGCTTGCGGTGCTGGTAACTCGCCCGATTCCGTCGATGGCTTCTTCGAGGAACGGGGCGTGTCCGATGGGGAAGGTGTAGCATCCGAGGGGACAACCAAGCTGGTCGAAGACTTCGATTCGCTCGCTGGCAATGTCGATTCGACAATCACGTTTCCGTACATGTCGACCGGGATGCGACGCGTAACGATGCGGGGAACCAGTTGTATCTCGGTCGATTGGACGTTTCTCGCGATCCGCTGGGGAACCTGAATCTTTTGTACAACTCGCTCCATTCGCGTCGTCTGGATAGGAACATCTTCGGTGACGACCTCCATCTTGTATGTCTCGCGTTGAACAGAAACAGGACGCACCACGGTCTCGGGCTCGTACTCAATCCGCTCCTTGGCTACCCGCCGAGTCACCGGCTTTTGCACCGTCTGCGGCGTCACCACCTTCTCTTGGACAGGAATCGTCTTTTGGACTTGAACCGGGACCTGCTGCGCAACAACTTGATTCTCCATCCGGGTCGTCGTAATCGGAATCTGTTGCTGCACCACCTCGCTCTGCATACGGGTCGTGGTTACGGGAACCTGTTGTTGAACGACCTCGGTCTGCATCTTCTGAACCGTCACCGGTACTTGCTGAGTCATGTACTCGGTCTGCATGCGGGTGGAAGTCACTGGAACCTGAACCGTATTGGTCTGCGGCATGTAGCTGGTTTGAGGCACTGCGACTTGCTGATAGTTCGGCTGGTATTGAAGCTGCGTAAATGCTTGCCCTGGGGCGGAGTAAGGAACCCACGCTAGACCGCCTCGCTGATAGACCTGTTGGCCCGTTGCCGGATTGATGCCCGTGTTCGGTTGCTGCCAACGAAGATGGTATCGCACATCGCCAGGTTGCATGTACTGCTGTGCTACGTATCCGCCAGCGTCAACGGTCGCCGGTTGGTAGGTTGTCACCGGCATCAGGGATGTGTAAGCCTGCTGCTGCATCACGGTTTCCGTTACCGGACGTTGAACGGCGATCGTTTGAGACTGCATCGTCGTCTCCGTTACCGGCCGCTGAACAGAATACTGCTGCGTTTGGTAGGTCGTTTCGGTAACCGGTCGCTGAACGAGATAGTTCTGCACCTGGACCTGTGTTTCCGTTACAGGCTTCTGAACAGTAATGTACTGAGTTTGATATTGCGTCTCGGTGACGGTTTTGTAGGTCGTTACGGTTTGCTCGATCTGCGATGTCTCGGTCACCATCGTGGTTTCATCGACATAGTCGATCTTCGTGACCGGCTTGTACACGGTATATGTCTGATTGACCGTGGAGGTTTCGACGACAGGCTTGCGGACCGTATACTGTCGTTTCTCAACTCGCGTCTCGGTGACCGGGCGATAGGAGACCACCTCTTTTTCCACCATCACATCCTGATACTCAATGCGGTTCCGAGTTACTGGAACTTGCTCGTACACCGTCTCGCTCTGCAAACGATACGTGATGGCAGGTGGGCATTCTTGAGCAAGTGCAAGAAATGCAGGAACCCCGGAAAAAGCGATCGACAACCCTGTTGTCCGCAATGCTGTGAGGAGAACGCGACGACGATGTGTGCGTTGAGTCATAGGTGGCCACCTAAACGCTTGGCAAGAACTTTAGAAAATCCGGATGCAATTCACTCTATTTTTGTCGATAGCTCGCTCGGTATCAAATCAGAATCAAGGATGGGACGAGAAAAACTGCTTGCAAGTTGTTGCCCAACCGATCTTTAGGAAAACCCAACTTTTTCCGTAGTATTCCGGCTTCCATCGACAGTCCATTTTGCCTAACCGGAACATCCCTCACAATCGCTCCAACATTCACGCCCCGCCTTCCCTAGGCCTCCTAAATACCCTAACCTCACGCGCTGGTCTGTAGAGCTGTCGCGTATTCTAAACAAATAATTGCACCGAAGTTATGCTCGACTCTAATGCTGCTATTCTGGTCGTCGGACATGGAACGCGCAAGGTAACTGGGGCCGACCAATTGCGACACTTGGTCGAAACCATGCGCCGCTTGGAACCCAGCGTCCCGATTTTTGAGTCGTTTCTCGAATTGGCCCAGCCCACGATCGAAGAGGCGCTCGAACGAGTGAAGGGATGCGGTCTGCGGCGTGTCAAAGTGGTCCCTGTGTTGCTCTTTGAAGCGGGGCATGCCAAGTCGGATATTCCCGATGCGGTTGCTGAGGTAGCCTCGCGTTTAGAAATCGAAGTCGTTGGTCAAAGTCCACCGCTGGGGACGAAACCATGCGTTCTCGAATTATCGGATAAACGGTACGAGGAGATCGCGTTACGCGGATTCTCCACAGGCTGTCCGGAACAGCATTGCGCACGTGCTGGGGAATGTCACGGTCCATGCGAACTCGCAGTGAGTTCCCTAGGAACGATTGGCCTGGCCATGGTCGGGCGAGGGGCAAGCGATCCTGCGGCCTTGGAGCAGATGCGGAAGTTGACCGAATTGGCGACGCCGCGTCGCCATCATGTGGTCTGGGTCGAAACCGGGTTCTTCACTGGTGGTTCGCCGAACGTGGACGAACTATTCGATCGAGCTGCGACATCGGCGTGCGATACGATCATCGTGCAGCCTCATCTCTTGTTTGAAGGGGAGTTGATGGATCAACTTCGCGTCAAATTCCGAGATCGCATGAAACGCCACGCGCCGCAAAAGTGGTTTCTGACGCGAGCGTTGGGGGGCGACCCGGGGTTGGCCCAGGTCTTTCTCGCGATGGCTCGTTCGATTTGATCCTGGCTCGAGCAATCTCGATCTCGATCTTCGCGATCTTTCGCTACTTCCAATTCAAGCCCTCGTGGAGTCGATTGATGTTTTCGCAGCCATCTTGTCGGACCACAACGACATCTTCGACACGCACTCCGCCCCAAGCTTTGCAGTACAAACCCGGTTCGATAGTAACGACATCTCCCGCGAGCAACGGTGGACCTCCTACTGCAAGCAATGGAGGTTCATGGACCTCCAACCCCAATCCATGGCCGGTCCCGTGCGGCATGCTGCAAAACGTGTCGGGAGCGCCCTCGGGGGGCAACCCCATCAGATAACCTGACTGCTCGATCGCTTTGACGGTTTCCTGGTGCACTTGGTCGCCTGATACCCCTGCTCTTACTGCTTTGGTAGCAGCCCGCTTTGCAGCGACTACGGCCGCATGCATGCGGGAGACTGCCTCAGGGATGTCGCCATGGACCACTGTCCGTGTGCAGTCGCCGTTGTAGAGACTGTTTTTGCAACGAGGAAAGATGTCAACGATGATCGGTTCACCGGTTCTTAGCGGTCCGCATCCATGATGATGACAATCGGCACCGATGGGGCCTCCAGCAACGATCGCTCCAGGGTTGGTGCAGTTGCGTTCTAGCAGCCAGATATCGATCAAGGTACGAAGCCGCTCGCTGGTCAACACTTGACCATCATGCAGCAGAACGCCATGAGCATCCGGATGAGCGTTGGCGATGGTTGTGCACGCCAGTTCGATCACTTGTTCGGTGGTTGCCTGAATTGCGCGAAGAAACTCCAGTTCCTGCTGATCTTTCATGCGTCGTTCGAGCACTCCCCACTCGAGATCGCATACCGCTTCGATTCCCGCGCGTCGCAACATTTCGCAATAAATCATCGGCAGGGACCGATCAACCGTGACTCGAGCAATACCGCGTCGAACAAGAAACTCGGCTGCTGCTTGTGCAGTCGCTGTCTCGCGATCACCGGACAATCCCGAGGCGGGAGCGAAGTCGGCCGGGCAGGCAACGCAATCGGCGCGAGCGTGCTGTTTGGCCCGGTCCATTTCGATATCGCGAAGGATCAGTGTCGATGACGGCTTGGAATCTCCATCAATGACTTCGATGTAGACAGCGGGATCCCCGACGAGGAACCGGATGGTTCGATACAATCCAGCATTGAGTGTCGGGATGCCAGCCATCATTTTCGCTTCGCTCATCGCTTTTTTCTTTCTGTGTTTGTAGAGGATCAATCGGTTCCAACGGCAAACGCGGTTGCATAGGCGCGGCAGTGGGAGATGGAGATTTGCACGTTTCGGATGCCTCGTTCGGCAGCGATGTCGGCCGCGCGATTGACGAGTCGAATGGTCGGTGCGCCGGAGAATTCGTTCACCACTTCGATATCCGTCCACAGGATTCCGCGAGCCCAACCTGTTCCGAGAACCTTGAGGACCGCTTCCTTGGCCGCCCATCGCCCGGCATAGTGTTGATTTGCAGCTCTCCGTGTCGAGCAGTATTGAATCTCTCTAGCGGTGAACACGCGAGTCAGGAATACTTCACCATGCTTCTCGATCATCTGCGCAATGCGGACACATTCGATGATATCGGTGCCGATCCCTATCACTCTTCCCTCCGCATTTCCCGAAGCATTCTGGCTCATCATGCATCTCCTCTCGCAATGGCTAGTCCGGAGGGGATCATCGCTAGGAGTTGGCGTTGAGTCAGGATGCGGATGGGCTGACCATCCTTTTGCCGCTGCGCAATATCGCTTGATGGGCTTGCTTGGATCGGCATGCTGGGCGATTCGGGAGCCTGGGATGGTTGCATTCCGAGGATGACGTAGTCTGTTTGAAGATTGATGCGAGGTTGCACCACCGCTCCCAGCTGCTGCAGGAATCCGATCGCATCATCCCGTTCCATACCCAGAAGACTATTGAGCAACAGAACATGTTTTCCCGCGAGTGGTTGGGTCCCTTTCACGCACGCTAGGATCTCATCGGCACAGCGTCGAGACTGACGGATCCTAGCCGATTGGGTTGGCTCACCATCGGATCGAAAAACACGCGGTTCGTAGCGTCCCTCAGGTTCGGCAACACGATCGAGCCTGTTCCTTCGAATGGAGCGGGGCAAGCGTACTCGATCCGACCAAACGCGGCCTCGTGTGACGCCCAGGGAGTCTTCGAGGGCATCCAGGTTGTCCATGCCCGAGAGTTTCGCTGCCTCGATCAGAATGGTGGCAGCTGCCCGCGCGTCTTCCAAAGCATCATGGTGCCGAAATGCGATGTTCAGGTTTTCGGCCAAGTTTGCCAGGGAATGGGATGGAAGGGTTGGCCAAGTCTTTTTGGCAAGCAACCGAGTGCACTGCAGGTCCAGCGGAGAAAACGCTAGGTCATATAAGCCGCATGTGGAATGAAGCACTCTGGCATCGAACCCCGCGTTGTGAGCGATGAGGATCGAACTCTCCAATAAGGGTTGAATCTCGCCCCAGACCTGATCCCACGTCGGGCAATCGACGACATCGCGCGGTGTGATGCCGTGGACAGCGATGCATCTCGGCGAAAAGTACATTCGCTGCGGACGAATCAACCATTGATGCTCGCTCGTGATGCGCCACGAATCGACAATCGCGATTCCGAGTTGGCACGCCGATCCGGGTTGATGATTGGCTGTTTCGAAATCGATGACTGCTATGCGTTGCATGAATTCCCTCCGCATCAACTCTTCTTGCGGTTCGGGAATAGACGCTCTAGCAACTCATCGTTGGGCTTCCCTGCGTACTCGGAGATCTCATAAGCCTCCAAAAGTTCGGGTGCAGATCCCCATTGCCGATCCCAGAATCGCTCAGTCCGAGGGCGTGTACGTTCGAGATACCAGTTGCGAAGCCATTGTCTCTGCTCTGCCCCGGGTTCTCGGGGCAAAGCATGTTCGTTTCGCTCGATCCAGGGTATCCATTCAAAGAACTGCGATTCATGACAACTGAGCAAATCGATCACGCGATCTAGATAGGAGCTGACATCGATGACGACATCAGCGCGGAAGGGGCATGGTCGGGTGAATAGATCGACCATGTATGCCACCAACGGTTCACGCGGAGGTGTTGGGTGCCCCGGAGCAATCTTGGGAACCAAAACCATGTACGAGGCATCTTGCACTGCTTGCCCCACAGCTCGATGATCGGGATGGTAATCGAACGGGCGGTGTGTTAGGACGAGCGAGGGCTGAAACGCGCGAATCTCGCGGATGATAGCTTCCCGAAGTTCGATTGTGGGTTGTAGGTATCCATCGGGAAAATCCCACGTCACATAGGAGGCCTTAAGCAGCGAACCGGAGGTTGCGGCTTCGCGTCGACGGCGTTGGACTAGCTGGTCCGAGGGGAGCTCATGATGCCCGGATTGCCCGTTGGTGACGCTGACGATCGATAATGCGGAACCTCGATCGGCGTGCGAGGCAAGGAAGCCACCTGCGAAAAATTCCGCATCATCGGGATGGGCACCGAGAACAAGAATTCGTTCCATTGTTGAATCGAAAGGGACCAGTGAATCGCAACTACCGTCCGGAATCCCGGATCGGTAGATCCACACGATACCAAAATGGATGCTGCCTGTCCCCCCGTCCCCTCACATCTTCCAGCATGACCTGTGTGCTGGGCACGGCGTCTATCTTTCGCGAAGAGCCCTTGGTTTCGATCGAAACCTTTTTGGTAAAATCCACCATATTATCGGTCAGCCATATGGTGTAGCGGTCCGCAGGTACCTTTCCAACCCGGACCGCGTTGTTTTCCCGATTCAGAGAGGCATCGATCTCGTACTCCATCCAGGCAGCAGGTTTGAGCAGCGGATTCACGAGTTGCTTTGGGTACAGTTCGGTCGTTTCAAACCACCAAAAGAATCGGTCCCCCGCGCGACTGGTCTTCACTGTGAACTTGTCCGGGTTGAAATTACGACGATGCGATGGAACTTGCATCCATTCAATAATGCGGGGAAGTTCCTCTTGGAAGTGGTCGTGCCCTCGCCCCTGATAGAGGGTAACCATGGAATCGATGTTCCGATCCGAGAGGAGTTTATCCCAGATTCTGCCGTTAAGGAGCATCGGGTTTGCCCCGTCGAATTCGCCGTTGACGAAGTACGTGGGAACGTACTGTGCATTCTCCCAATACTGCACAACAAACTTATCGGCGATTCCGCCGATCATAATCGCGCCTGCCCAGAGATCGGGATGGGAGAACGCCAAATCCCAAGCGGCATCGGCTCCCATGAAATGCCCGGATACGAAGACTCGATCGGTATCAACGCTAAAGCGTCGCATTGCATCGCGAAGGGGAGCAAGGACGCGAGCCTTCTCGTTCTCCGTGTAGTTGTACATTGGCTGCTTGGGAAGATTCCATTCCGGAGAAATCACGATAAAGCCATGTCGTGCGGCCTCGCCGTAACAGAGAAGATCGAGTTCCGAGCGATCTAATCCCACCCACCAGTCAAGTTGGTCCAAAATAGAGAATTCTCGGCTCCCGAGAGCTACAACGCAAGGATAGCGACGATAGGGGTTGTATTCCGGAGGCAACTGCACCGCGTATCGGACCGTGGTGCCGCGCATAGCCCCGCCGAGAGGCACTTCGATCACATAACGTCCAGGAATAGGCTTCACAACATTTTGTTCTTCATCTCCAGAAAGGC
>CAYXFO010000213.1:0-7635 GCA_964464255.1 uncultured Pirellula sp. | reverse complement strand
TGCGCCGAAACTACCGAAAACCCTCGGCAGTGCCATTCGTACCTGACACCTTTTCCGTACCCGCATGACGCGAGGTATCTACCGTTCCACTCCTCATCGCGTGAAGAACACCACGGGGGCCAGCCGACTTTCGTTTCCGCTCTTCTTCGATCCAAATTATTTCTGGGAGGTGAAGGCCATCGACTTGCCCAATCCATCGATTGCGACGGATGATTCCAAGGAACGTTGGGATCGGGCCAATGTGCATTTATTCGAAGGGACCTATGGCGAATACGTCCTGGGAAAAGTGAGTAAGGTTTTCCCGCAGCTTCGCTCTGCAGTGCTCTAGCGGCAGAAAACGCAATTACGGCAGTGCTTGGATTCTCGGCCAAGGATTTGCTTGTTCGAGTTCGTACGCAAGTTCGAGCAGAGTCCTCTCATCTCCGATTGCAGATGCAAGCTGAATCCCGATCGGAAGCCCCTGAACAGATAGACCGATCGGAAGTGCGATCGCAGGTGTCCCCGCGGCATTGTCTAAAGGCGTGTAGGCCGCGTATGCAGACAAGCGGCTCATCAACTCCTCGAAAGGGACATCGGGGCTGATGTATCCTAGCTTCGGTGTAACGTGTCCAAGGACAGGCATCAGAATCGCATCAAGGCCATGCATGTAGTTTGCGTAGTCCTTTTGAGTTCTCTTGAGTCGATAGAGCGCCATCGGAAGTTTCCAGGCTCGAGAGCGGAATCGCGATGCGAGCCCTTTGACGAAGCTATCCATTTTCTCCGATAGAAAGTCCTTGCCGAAGGTTTTCTTGCCGAGCCGGCCCGTGATCCAGGCTAAGAATCCCCAATAGTCGATGAAGTCGTCCGCGAATGCAGATGTTACTGGCAAAGTCGAAAGGCGCTTGACAGAATGGCCGAGTGTCTCCAGTAGGTTTGCAGTCCGTTCGACGGTGGCTAATGTCTCTGGGCAAGGTGGTCCGGTGATCGAGTCTGTCATTAAGCCAATTTTGAACCTTCTCGTGCTCGGTCCTTCGATAAGTCCCACGGGAGGAAGAGCAGGATTGCGATGGAACCGCTCGGCGGCAGCGACAAAGTGAGCCGTGTCTCGCACGGTTCGTGACACGATTCCATCGCAGACTACATTGATCGGCAACGATCGAGCGATCTCTGGGGTAACGAATCGTCCGCGGCTTACTTTTAAGCCGACCAGTCCACAGCAAGCAGCAGGGATGCGGATAGAGCCTCCTCCGTCATTCGCATGGGCTACCGGCACCACTCCGGCAGCTACTAATGCTGCGGCACCTCCCGAACTCCCACCGCAAGAATACTCGATGTTCCATGGGTTGGTGGTGGGTGCAAGCCCCTCGAATTCCGTGCTGCAGTTAAACCCAAATTCAGGCAAGCGAGTTTTACCTAGGAGAATGAAACCTGCAGAAAGAAACTGACGCGCAAATGCACCATCGTGCGTTGCTGGCTTTTCCGGGACGGCCAGCGAACCAAATCTAGTGGGGTGTCCTTGGATGTCCGTGTTGTCTTTGATGAAGCTTGGAACCCCAGCAAAGTAGCCTTCGGTTTTCCGGCTTGCTTGGACACGGGCTTGATCGAAAAGAGGCAATTCGATTCCGCGAAGAACCGATTGAACTCGTTCTGCCCTCGCGATTGCCGCCTCAACCAACTCGCTTGAGCTTACTTCCCCCTCGCGAATGAGTTGGGCCAACCTCACCGCATCATGATCCGCAAGAGGGTCATCTTCGGTGAAAGCATGCACTCTCGTTTGGTTCATGGTTGCAGCACTACGTCGAAATCCGTCTCTTTCACAAGGTAAACTCGCCACCAAGAGCATATCCGAAAACCAACGAGATGCGTTAGCCGTCGCAGATCCGCTTGTGAAGGATTAACAATTGTTTTCAGAGATTCCAGATGAGCTAGCTGTATTGCTGTAGGAGTGAGTGTCGATGGCGAGTTTGGATCCAAGTGGTTTGAGCGAGCCGTTTCTCTCAGGCGTCTACCCATTCCGTTCCATTCCAAACCTTTGCACCGCCATCCTTTTCCCAACGTCCATTCTTAAAGTTCCACTTCTCGTCATCCACTCCATCGCGATTGGTATCGAGCTTTCCTCGATCCCACTGACCGTCGCCATTATCGTCATAGAGATTCAGCTTCCACTTGCTCTGCGGACCGAGGACATCTTTCCCTTGGGTGCCGGTTGCTTTTGCTCCCGCGAGCTTCATGGCGGCTCGATATTGACTGAGCGGATCGTCTGCGGCTGGAGTTTTGCTGCTTGAGGGTTTAGGGGACGAGCTAGAGGCAGACTCAACAGCTTGCCAGCGGTCTCCAATCCATACCTCATTGCCCCCCTCCTTCTCCCAGCGGCCCTCTTTGAAAGTCCATTTCTCATCGTCGATATCATCTCGATTGGTATCGAGTTTGGCCCGATCCCACTGACCGTCGCCATTATCGTCATAGAGATTCAGCTTCCACTTGCTCTGCGGACCGAGGACATCTTTCCCTTGGGTGCCGGTTGCTTTTGCTCCCGCGATCTTCATGGCGGCTCGATATTGACTGAGCGGATCGTCTGCGGCTGAGGTTTTACTGTTCGTGACTTTCGATGACGAGCCAGAACTCGTCCCGGCGACCTGCCAACGTTCCCCGTTCCATATCTCTTCTCCCCCCTCCTTCTCCCAGCGGCCCTCTTTAAACGCCCATTTCTCATCGTCGATATCATCTCGGTTCGTATCCAGTTTGGCGCGATCCCACTGACCGTCGGAATTGTCATCGTAGAGATTCACTTTCCATGGCGATTTGGGCCCCAAGATATCCTTGCCCCCGTTGGGTGTTGCCTTCGCGTTTGCGATTTTCATCGCCGACGCAAGCAGGTTCGAGTTATCAACTGGTTTCTGGCTAGGTTTTGCCTCGGGGCCGACTAACGGCGGGGTTGAAGCCGGTACCTCCGTCACGCTTTGCGAAGAGGAATTATCTGGGGTTGTGTTCTGCGCTTGGTCCGAGCCTTTGTTGTACGAAGGATTGGATGGCGATGTGTTTTGCGTGAAGGTCTGCACGGTGGGTTCAGTCGACCTGGGAGCAAAGAGCAGATACGATCCGCCCCCGAGAACTGTCAGTCCGCCAGCCACGAATGTGTTGCGTACCGTCTGATAAGAAATGAACATCGTTTACTCCTCTAACTCCAATGTTCCCCTCTCGACCAGGGGAGGGATGTAACCTTCGATCATACCGCGTTGTATGGGAACGGTGCAGTTGCAGTAAGTGTAGGGGCATATCGCTGGGCCATCGAGCAACTGAAAGCCATCTTTGAGCGAACCGCGTTCCGCGAATTTCCCGCCAAGTCGGCTAGCGGGATAGCAGCGGAAAGCTTTCCCATTCGATTTCACCACTAAATAGTTGGCCCCGGATCGGCATCGTTTGCCTTGAAAATTATTCTCAATCTTGCCCGTGTGATTGTGCCCACCCAACTGCAGCAGAATCTCTTGCTCATCGGCGGTGTAGTCTCGGACATAGCCGTCGATTTTCTCCGGTTGTACTTTGAACATGATCCCATGGCTCTTGAAGAACGGAGCAATCTCGTCTCTCAATTGCAATAATCGATCTGGGACAGCGACGCTCGTCACATGGAATCGCACACCGAGTGATTCATAAGGGCGTATCCATTGGTATTTGGCCAAGAATGCTTGCGGGGAATCGTATTCCAAGTGAAGGCTTGCAGAGAAAAGGTTCAAAGCACCCCGCGTGGATTCCAGGAATTCCCTAACCCGATCTTCGGATGCTGAGAAGTTGGTTTGAATCGATATGCAATGCCCTTGTTCGACTAATTGCCGCGTGATCTCGACCAGTTCCGGCTGCCGGAACGGTTCGCCACCGCTGAGTTTGATTTCCCATGATCCGGGGAGTCGAGCAAAAGTATCGAGTGCTTGTTGGAATCGCTCGCCCGCGAGCACGCCTCGACGGTCCGCCATATTCCTTTGAGTGCAATACGAGCATCGGTAATTGCAGGAATCATTCATGTTCCAGCTGATAATCCCCTGAATCCTTCGACCCAGCAGTTCCCAGCCAGCGAATGATTGTGTTGCACCCTCTGCAATGGTTGACGCACTCAGCCATCGATCCATGCTGGAAGGGGAATCGCTCATGCGTCGAACTCCTCTTCGGTCGGTGCCTTCGCGTGGGGTGGCAGATGCACGATTCCACGGTTGGCGGGCACCGTGCAGGGACAGATGGAGTAAGGACAGAGGCCTCCTTCTCGAAAAAGTTGAAAATCACCTCGCACGAAGCTTCCTAAGCGTGCTTTGGCTTTGAAGTCATCCTGCCCATTCACTGCATCTTCATCGTCATCAGCGGCGTACGCGTCATCCACCCCGGAGTATTTTTTCGCAGTTCGACACGTGTATGCTTCCCCTTTCTGATCGACGATGAAGTAGGACATCCCGGCTTCGCAGAAGAGTCCTTGATAATTCGGAGCGCGGTTGACTTCGCGAGGATTGCAGCTACCACCTGTGATCTCTGCGATCATGGCGATCTCGGATTCATCGTAGGGATACACACCGCCTCGGATCTTCATCAGCTGAGGAAAGTATCGTAGCCCTGCATCGTTGAGGGCATCGCGGTACCGAAAATGATGAGAGACACTACCCGGTACCAAAACGACATTGACGACAAAGCTGCTATGGGGATTATTGCTTTCTCGACAGTCGCGGTACTCGATTGCTTTCGCGAGGAATTCATCGAGGTTGGCGGTATCCGGATGAAAACTCGCGCTCGTGATTCGCAACCGTGGTCCTGTCAATTCACTGAAGCGGCGCAGTACATGAATGGGTGCAGAGAAGTTCGTAAGTACCGAAATCACATGCGCTGTTCGATGCATCATCTGAGGGACAACATGGTCGATGAATCCTTTGAAAGCAAAGACCTCACCTCCAGACATTTTTACTTCCCACACCCCCGGCAAAGTGCCAAGGCCCCCCACAATCGCATCGATGGTCGCGGTATCTGGATAACCCACTCGGCTCTTCCGCGACTGAATACAGTATGTGCAATCGTAGTTGCAAAGACCGTTGACCTGCCATTCGACCGTCGGCTGTGCCTGGGACCGGGGTGCCATCTTGTGTTGTGTGTCAGACTTTGCGATCCACTTGGCGATTGGCAACAAGAAACTCATGCCGAGCCTCCTGTTCCGCTGACCGGCTCGGAAGGTGCGAGAATATCAGCCGCGTTCTGGATTCTGCCGAGCTTCATCGCCCACTTGACGTTTTGTTTGTATTTGCCGCACTGTGCACACGAAGGAAGAAATCGGTTGTCAAGGAATTGCGTTCGTAGAGCCGCGTATGATGCGCCGGTCCAGAGATCTCGGAATGAGCGTTCACTGTTGATGAAGCCAACGGATACTTCGGTGTTGCAACAGTAAAGCAGTTCCAGATCTACCGTAACGCGACAGTACACAGTCCCCATGTAGCAGCCGACCCGCTCGATGGGTGCGGTACGATGCGAGTCCGGGTCGATTTGTGTTCGGAACTCCGCCAAGTCGGTGGGAATGCCGGAGAACTCAGCGATCGCATTGGCTCGCGGGATGTAATCGTCTCGCAATTGAATTTTCTGATGAGGCGTCAGCGCGCATGCTTCCGTCCCTTTGGCTAGAGAGGCGAATTTGAAATTGATCCGTTTTGCAGGCCAAATCCGAGCGAATCGAACCATGTCTTCGAGCTGGTGAAAATTTTGGCCGTTGATGACCTGCACGTGCTTGGGCAGGAATCCTATCGACCTAAGAAACTCCAATTGGCAAAGAAGTTTATCGAAACCTTGCGAGGCAGCATGAAACGCATTCCATACCTCGGGGGTCACACCGCAAACGGACACGAGCAGGTCGAGCATCCCTTGGCGGCTCTTGGTGTCCTCGGCAAAGAGCTCATCGAGTTTCACTTGGAGCAAATTCGTAATGATCGTCACATGAACGGAGTGCTGATGGGCATATCGCACCATCTCGACCAGATGCGGATGCAAGGAGGGATCGCCCATCCCCGATAAAATGATGTACTCCAGGCCACCTAAGGAAACTAAGTCATCAAAGATCCGTTTGAAGGTCTCCAGGGGTAACTGTTGCCGTTTCCAGGCTGCTGTCGGCACATGCTGAAGCTCCAGCAATGGGCTGTGGTGCCAGCAGGTTACGCAACGAACATTGCAGCCGTTCGCTATATCGAAGTGGACCGTTTGAGGCCCTAGTAGTGGTACCCCATCCCGGACGCCTTGCATACGCAGTTTCTTCAGATTCCTGTTCGGATCACCCACTTGGGTCATGGGACGGACTCCTCAGAAAGGTCCAGGGAAGATCGCGATACGACCGGACGGGTCATTTTCAAGACCTGCAAATGCCTGAGGACATCGTGTGGTTGGTCACCGCCTTGAATGCGTGACCTTAGGTACATGATAAACGTATCGGTCAATTCTTGGATGCTGGTAACGTCCTCCATGCGAGGAAAGACTCGGAACAATCTTAGGGTTTCCTCGACCGGCCAACCTGCTGGTGAGAGCATGAGCGTTTTCATGGACTGAAGCAGCGTTGTACTCCAATGGATCCAGTCCGCGCCGTTGGAGCCAGTAAGGTGCGGATATCTTTTCGTAATGGCTGCGACACATCGGAAGACTTCGTCGGCAAGCTGACGCGCATCGGCCTGGGACCGGTCCTGGCGGATGAAATCGAGAATTTCCTGCAAAGCAATTTCGAGCGACTGAGCGGTGAGAGCCCCTTGAGAACGCTGCATCACAGACCGCAACTCCTCGGCCGCTGAGTCCGAGAGAAGATGAAGTACCGATTCCAGTCCATTGGATTCGACCAACTGCTGAACTCTCCCCTGCGGATAAACCGAGCCTAGCCACTGGGTCATCATTTCCATATCGCCATCAGCAAGCAACTCGAGTCGATGGGCGACCGATGGTTTGAGAATGCGGGTTGCCAAGTCTAGACGCTGCGGCGGGAAGAGCGGCCTGATAAGTTCGACTGCGCATGCCAAGGCACCATTGCTCTCGATAAAGCGACTGCAATTCTCTTTCAGCATTGCTGCGGTTTGTGGCTCAAGGAGTCGATCGAATATTCTCTCTAGCTCCGACTGATCATCCAGCGAGGGGATCGTCAAACAAGCTCCGCAGTCCTCTGCTGACTTGACCCGCAACCATTGGTCATCCGCGATCTTTTCCTGTGGGTAAAAGAGAGTTGGCACGCCAGCGAACAGCAACTCGTGGAACGTGTTGTACCCGCCTGCGGACACGGCAGCATCACATCCGGAAAAATACCGCCAGATCGAGCTGGTTTCACACCATGTAATCGAGGGTCCCATGACTCTCTGACCACGGTACAGCGGACCAGCGCCCACAATGAGATGGCAATCCGATTTTCTTCGGAGCAACCCGATGATCTTTCGCAAGGATTCTTCCGCTTGGGGGTCCCCGCCACCGCCCGCACTGACATAAATCAGTTTCGTGGAATCGGAAATCCGCAGCTCATTGCGAACTTGTTGCCGATCGCATAACTGTTCGCGATCGAATTGGACAACCTCTCCTGTGTATCTATGGAGAGCCGAACCAAGATGGTCGCCGCTGTGCTCCATCTTTGCAGGTGCACGATGAGGTATGACTACTGTATCGTAAAAGTTC
>CAYXFO010000212.1:5071-7637 GCA_964464255.1 uncultured Pirellula sp. | reverse complement strand
ACTCGGGAGTCCTCAACAACCTTTCCTGGGTGCTATCAACCAGCCCGGATGACTCCGTGCGAAACGGAACCCGCGCCCTCGAACTCGCACTCAAAGCCTGCGAACTAACCAAGTACTCCGAACCGCATATCCTGAGCACGCTTGCAGCCGCGTATGCGGAAGCTCAACAGTTCGACAAAGCGAAAGAATGGGCAACCAAAGCCGTTGAACTCGGACGGCAGGAAAGCCACGGACAAATCGAACAACTCGAGCAAGAACTCAAAAGCTACGAAGAAGGAAAGCCGTGGCGCGAGAAGCAGGACGTCAAAGAGAATCCCAACAAAAAAGGACCCGGCGATTCAGGGATCGATACTTGATCGTACCATGCGATCAACGAGGCGTTGACTAAACAGCTTGTGCTCGCGTCTGCATCGCACTTGCCATTGCAGGGGTAGCTATTCGCACCAACCTGCCCCCCTCCTGACTGGAAGCAAAGACCCCCGATTGGCTATGGCAGAGCCGAGGCAACCATTTCTCAAGAACCTTGGACTGCTCGCTGCCATCGCCCCAATGGCCATCAATGATCACCAAGTCGCTCGGCAGAACGGTGTGAGCAACTCTGAGGATCCCGCTCGATGGATCCCCCGGAATCAAGTGGGCCTTGACACCGATCTCGTTGAGAAGCCGATGCGCCTCTTTCAAAGTCAATCGCGACCCACCTTCCGATTCAAAGGGATCGAGCGCGGCATATCTCAAACGGTCCGCCCCTTCCGACAACCGCAACAACGGCATCAGCGACTGGATGCGACTACCATTCCCCATCCCGACCTCAAGAATTGAGGTGATCGATTGCTCGCCGACAAAGAGAAACAGATCTCGGCACGATGCTGGCTTTGCTAAATAACGCCAGTAAAGACGCTGGAGCCAACTCATACGAGACATGACACTCTGCTCCGCAACTGAAGAAATCGTTCCGTGAAGGTGTCGGGATTTGCATCCTTGCAGTTCCCGTCCACCTCGTCCGGAATTCCCGCTCAGGCAAGTGCGATTGCAGAACCATCGCGTCCGTGCTTTGGTTCAGATCGACTGGCCAAGCCTAGCCAGGACCGCAAGACATCCTTGTCCTCCTGATCCTCGGCACATGATTCTTCGGTCCCGCGGAACATTCGACCTAAGCCAATATCCACTGAAAGTTCCTGATTTAGCGGAAACACCACGTTCACTGCTTGAAGCGTGAATGCTGGCTTTTCCGATCTCGCAACGACCCTGCGGAGTAGAGAAAGTAACCGGATAGTGAAGATGAAACCGGAGAGAGGGTTTAGACCGGACCGATACTAGGTTAGGTATTTTTCGGAATAATCCGGCGCCGTCCCGTGGGTGGATGCATAAAATAAGGTTCTCGGACAGAGGGTTGCGACAAGCAACATTTCCGGTGAACCCATCCGGCAACCGTTTCGCCTCTCGTCACATGGTCCATTCATCGAATGATCGCACAGAGCACCAGTGCAATGGCGACACGCCACAGCGAACCAAACCACCTTCGAGTGCGGCAACGCCTCGGTAAATACCGCATTGAACGCAGAATTGCCCAGGGTGGCTTTGCGAACGTCTACCAAGCCCTCGATACCATCGAAGGTGTTCGTGTCGCACTGAAGATGCCTCACCATTTCAATGTGACGGCGAGCATGCTCGATACATTCCAACGCGAGGCTCGATTAGTCGCAAAACTGGATCACCCCAATATCCTACCACTCAAGGATGCCAGCTTCATCGATGGCCGATTCGTGATCACCAGCAAGCTCGGTGAACGCACTTTAGCTGACCGACTCCGAAAGCGAATATCCTTTCAAGCAGCGTTAGAGTTGATCGAACAGATGATTGCAGCCGTTGCTTATGCGCACGAGAACCGAATCATCCACTGCGATCTAAAGCCTGAGAACATGATCCTGCTGCCGGATGGACGACTGCAGTTGACCGACTTCGGTATTGCGAAGGTCGCACAGCGAACCATCGTGCGAACCATGATCGCGTCAGGATCGGGGACCGTTGGTTACATGGCACCTGAACAAGCCATGGGACGCCCAAGTGCTCGCTCCGATGTTTTCGCGATGGGGCTTTTGAGTTACCGCATTCTTGCGGGTGTACTTCCGGAATGGCCTTATCAATGGCCGCCTCGCGGGTACGCAAATTTACGGCGTAAAGCTCATCCCGACTTGATTTCGGTTATTCGCAAATCATTGGAGATTCGCCCCAATCGTCGCTATCGCGATGCAAGCGACATGCTCGCAGCGTTCCGCAAGGCCAAACGCAAATGCCTTCGGCGCATTCCTCGCTGAGCAGCGGTTGCAGTTCAATCACAGCCCCCCGGTCGGATGCCTCAGCGAAAGTCCCGGGAACGAATGTCCATCGGCCCGAGAATGTCGCTCAAATCCTCGACCCGTCCAGCGACGACATGGATCACCCCTTGTCGGCTCTCCAAGGTCCCATGCACAAGCCATGCATTCGAGCGTTTGCAGACCATGTAGTAGGTCTCCCAGGTCGTCGGGTGCAGAACGAGATTGATACTACCGGTCTCGTCCTCCATCGT
>CAYXFO010000212.1:0-4971 GCA_964464255.1 uncultured Pirellula sp. | reverse complement strand
ACCAAATCCGCTTGATCACGAAATGGCCCTCGCGCCTCCCGCTCCGCAACGATCCTATCTGCGTCCGCTTGAGACAATCCTCGCACCAATCGCATGCCAAGACGCAACGCTTTTTCAGGCCACGGCACGGGCAACTTCGGTGCACCAACTTGTTTATTCTTTGCGTGCTCCGATTGCGTCTCGAGCGTGCAATCCCAAAGGCTCCGATTGATGTCGATCGGCTCCACACGGACCCCGTGGCGCACAGCGTCAGAAATCAATTGAGCCGGAGCGTAGAAGCCGAGCGGCTGGCTATTGAGCAAAGCGCAACAAAACACATTGGGATAATGATGTTTAATCCAGCAAGATGCGTAGACTAAGAGCGCGAAACTGGCGGCATGCGATTCGGGGAAGCCGTATTCACCGAATCCGCGAATTTGCGTGAAGACCCGCTGCGCGAACTCCTCGTCCAGTCCGTTGGCTTTCATTCCTCCGATGAGTTTGCGTTGAAACTGGTCGATCACACCGGGTCGTCGCCAAGCCGCCATCGCACGTCGGAGTTGGTCCGCTTCCCCTGGCGTGAACCCGGCCGCGACGACTGCCAAGCGCATCGCCTGCTCCTGAAAAATCGGGACTCCCATCGTCTTGCGCAAAACGGCAGCGATCTCTTCGCTCGGATACTGAGGTTGAATGCCACTGCTTCGGGCAGACAAATACGGATGAACCATATTTCCTTGGATGGGACCGGGCCGAACGATCGCGACTTCGATGACCAGATCATAGAAGCAACGGGGCTTGAGCCGAGGCAGCATACTCATCTGCGCCCGACTCTCGATCTGAAAGACCCCCACGGTGTCGGCTGCGCAGATCATGTCGTAAACTCGAGTGTCCGCGGCGGGAATGGTCGCCAGGGTCAAAGGTTGGTCGTAGTGCGTTTCGATCAAATCCAAACTTCGGTGAATCGCGGAAAGCATGCCGAGGGCCAAGCAATCAACCTTGAGGATCCCCAATTCGTCTAAATCATTTTTGTCCCACTGAATAATGGTGCGACCCGGCATGGCTGCGTTTTCGATCGGACACAACTCGCAGAGAGTCCCATGCGTCATGACCATCCCGCCGGTATGTTGCGACAGATGACGAGGAAAACCGAGAATCGACTCGACAAGATAGAGAAAGCGCTTGCCGATTTCCGAATCGGGATCGACCCCGACTTGCCGACAGCGAACCGCTAACGATTCCCCTCCACCGCGACCATCGATGATTTTCGATAATCCGTCGATATGATCCTGAGATAGACCAATGGCCTTAGCGCATTCGCGGACAGCAGATCGAGTGCGATAGGTCGTCACCGCCGCCGTCATACCCGCGCGGTGGCGACCGTACTTCTCATAAACATATTGGATCACCTCTTCGCGACGTTGATGCTCAAAATCGATGTCGATGTCAGGAGCCTCGTTTCGTTCGCGACTAATGAAGCGTTCGAAGAGCAGATCGTATTGCTTTGGATCTACGCTGGTGATACCCAGGCAATAACAGACCGCACTGTTCGCTGCAGACCCTCGCCCCTGGCACAGAATGCTCCTGGATCTCGCAAACCGCACCAGATCCCAGACCGTCAGGAAATAGGACTCGTACCGAAGCTCTTCGATCAATTGCATCTCGTGCTTGAGCATCTCCACGACCCGCATCGGCACCCCTTTGGGATACCGTTCCTTGGCTCCCGACCAGGTCAGCTGTTTCAGGTATTCGATAGGGGAAATCCCCTCGGGCGACCACTCGCGAGGATACTCATAACGAAGCGAATCCAGCGAGAACGAGACTTGCGATGCAACGTTGATTGTGTTGGCAATCGCTTCTGGGCAATCCCGATATTGTCGTTCGATCTGATCCAGCGACCGCATCGCCAACATCGCGTTCCGCGGCCGAAATCTCGTAACCTGGTCGATGGTGGTGCCAGTTGCGATGGCGCTTAAGCAATCCTGGAGTAGCATTCTCTCAGGTTGGTGGTAGAGCACGTTCCCAGCGGCCAAGGGGGGAAGTGCCGAGCCGTTCGCAAGCTTCCTGTAGCGAAGCAATTTGCCAGCGTCATCCAACCCTGCATCGAGGTGACACATCAAGTAGCCGCGCTCGCCCATCAGCTCCCGAAATTGTCTAAGCCAATGCGACCACGGTGAATCATCCAACACGTCAAATCCGATGCCAGCAGAGCACCAGGGATTCGATGGCATAGGAACAACGTCAATCGGAGCCCCCCTCGACGCTTCACCGATGAAGGGGTCGTTGTGCCACTGGAAACTTTCCTCCGATTGAGGCAAGACGATTGATGCTGAAGCTCGGTTTGAATTTGTTATTGATTCAGGTGTGGGCAATCGCGATATGATCCCCGCAAGCCACCGTTGGCAGTGTTCAGCGATGTCGTGCCACGACAGTTCGCATGTGCCCTTTGGTGCACGGAGTCGGCCCAGACTCAGCAAACGGCAAAGATCACCGTACCCTTGCCGATCCATCGGCCAGACAACCAGTGGCGGTCCATCGACGGGATTGAGTTCGCATCCGACGATGAAGGAAAGTTCCGTATCTTTTGCAGCGGTATGGGCCCGAACAATTCCAGCGAGCGTATCGCGATCGGTGATGGCCAGACCTTGGTACCCAAGTTCCTTTGCTCGATCCACCAATTCATGGGCATGCGATGCTCCTTCGAGGAAAGAAAAATTCGACTTGCAGTGAAGTTCCACATAGCGAGACATCGCCGAATTCTAACCTACAGCCCACCCAATTCCGAATCGCTAATGCGCCCACTCACTAAAATCGTTAAGATCCGGACAAAGCCACTCAATCAGTAATTTATTGAGAAAGATGGCTACTCCATTCCAGCGACGCCGTGTTGCAACCGCATCGCGAGCTACAGTTTGAGCAACTCAAAACCTTTCATTATCGCGTGTTGCTCATGCCCTTAAATAACGCTGTACAGAAACGAAGCGGTGCCGCGGCGGTCGAACTCGCCGTCTCGCTTCCCGTATTGGTTCTTTTGCTGTTCGGCACGATTGAATCGTGCACCATGATTTTCTTACAGCAGTCGCTCGAGATCGCGGCCTACGAAGGAGCCCGCGTCGCGATTCTACCCAAAGTAAGCGAAACCGATGTCCGGGCGACAATCAACCAAATCCTCGCTACTCGCCGTGTAAGAGATGCAAATGTATCGCTCACCGTGCTGCGGCACTCGGATACCGGGGGTGGATGGGAAAATCAAGCGTTTCCCAACTATCAAGACGCTCCCTATGGGAGCTATATCCGAGTGGATGTGGCGGCCCCCTGCAGGAGCAATGCCGTCTTCAATCTGCAGTTCTTCGGCGAACGCCAATTGACCGGATCCGTGGCCTTCATGAAAGAGTTCTGATAGAGCCCATGCGTTGCCTTATCCATTGTTCCAGAAAGCGACTGCGAAAACGAAGTGGCGCGATATTACCACTACTGGCTATCGGGATGATGGTGATCGTTGTCCTATCCGCCTTCGCCATCAACATCGCGTACCTCGAACTTAACCGCACCGAGATGTACATCGCTTCCGATTCGGCTTCAAGGGCCGCAGGACGCGAGTTCATGATTACCAATGACATGTCGCGAGCCAGGAATCAAGGACGGTTGGCAGCCGAACTGAACACAATCGGTGGTAAGCAGCTAACTCTGGAAAACAATGATTTCGTCTTTGGTCAAGCGAGGCGTGATGCGTTGACCGCTCGATATTCTTTCACACCGGGTGGGGAACGCCCCAATGCTGTGGAAGTGACTGCGAAACGTACCCGCAATTCCAGCAACGGTCCGATCAATGTGTTGATACCCAATCCCTTTGAAGTCAACGGTGTCGACTCCACGCAAACAGCGAGAAGCAACCAGACGGAAGTCGATATCGCAATTGTCTTGGACCGATCCGGTTCGATGGCCTTTGCGGCCGACGAATCTTCGAGTGCCACTCTTCCCCGCGCCGCACCTCCGGGCTGGGACTTCAACGGACCAGCACCCAATCCCAGCCGATGGCGAGATGCAGTCGCAGCCGTTCGGGAATTCCTCGTTGAACTCGACAGGACAGCGGTCAGCGAAATCGTCTCCCTGTCGACTTACCATCATGACGTTAGCGTCGATCAGGAACTGACATCGAACTACGCATCGATCCAAAGCGGGCTTCAGACCTACACCAACCACTTCGTTGAAGGTGATACCAATATCGGCGGAGGTATCTTCGCAGGGATGCAGACGTTCGCGAGCACTCGAAATCGTCCGTATGCGTCGAGAGTGATGATCTTGCTAACCGATGGAATCGATACCATGGGAAGCAATCCGGTCTTTGCGGCCGAAGAAGCTGCAAAGCAAAAGGTGATGGTTTTCACCATCACCTTTTCCAGCGAAGCGGATCAAGCGACGATGAAATTAGTCGCCGAGAAAGGTCTCGGCAAACATTACCATGCGACAAGCGGTGCAAGTCTCACGGGAGTATTCCAGGACATCGCCAAGCAACTTCCTATTATTCTTTCGAAGTGAGGGATAATCATGGTTGGTTCCAAGAAACACCCTCCTTTACATCGCGGTGCCTACACCGTGGAATTTGCAGTGGTGTTGCCGCTGGTTTTTCTTTTGTTTCTGGGCGGAATCGAGTTCGCTCGAATGCATTTGGTTCGACATGTCGTTGACAATGCTGCTTACGAAGCTGCTCGCCACGTGATTGTACCCGGCGCTACGGCCGATGAAGCAATTGCGCAAGCAAACAAGATCCTGGCCAGCGTGAATGCCGTAGGCGCTCAGGTTCAGATCACTCCCAACCCGATCACAGAGGAGACCAAATCGGTCTCGGTCAAGGTGATCTTGCCATGCTCCGAAAACATGCTCAGCCTCAGCAATTTCTCGAGCGGCCTGAATATCGTTTCCGAAACCAAGCTGTTCACCGAACGCAACTTGCTCCAAAAAGTCGACGCCGTTCTGCCACCACCACCTCCGCCC
>CAYXFO010000211.1:0-7642 GCA_964464255.1 uncultured Pirellula sp. | reverse complement strand
CCGTTCCGATCGCCATTCCGGCTACTAGGATGATGCCGATGCTGTTGCGGGCTTCTGCACCCGGACCAACCACCATCACCAGCGGAAAATGGCCGAGAACCGTTGCGGCCGATGTCATCAGAATTGGGCGCAGACGGGTCTTGGCCGACTCGACGACAGCCCCCAATTTCGTCATTCCCTCTGCCTGCAGGTGATTGGCGAACTCAACGATCAAGATCCCGTTCTTGGCAACCAAGCCGACCAAAGTGATCAAACCGACTTGCGAATAGATATTGATTGTCGTCCATCCAGTGAATGTCCACGCCAGCGCGCTTCCGATGGCCAGCGGGACGCTCCCCAGCAAAACGATGAGTGGATCGCGGAAACTCTGGAATTGAGCGGTGAGTGTGAGATAGATAAGGACCAGTGCAAAACTCATGGTCACCACGAACGCAGCTCCCTCGCTCCGAATCTGTCGCGACTCGCCGCCGTAATCAATCTTGGCATCTTCGCCGAGAACCTCGCGAGCGATTTCCTCCAGTGCCACCATGCCATCGGCCTTGGTCATCCCCGCGCCCACACTCGCAGTCAATCGCAAGCTGTTCTGCTGTTGGAATCTTTGCAGCGAGCGAGGTGCCACTTTAGGGTTGATCGACACGAATGACGAAACAGGGATCATCTGGGACTCGTTGCTCGTTCCGCCAACTCCCGTGAAAACCGGTGAACGAACTTTCAAGTCCAGGAGCGACATCGCGTCGCGTCGGGATTGCTCTTCGAGTTGCGGTATGACTTGGTAGTTGCGGTTGAAGTAATTGAATCGATTGACATAAGCTCCGCCGAGCAAGACCCCCAGTTCGCGACCGACCGCTGCGAGGTCCATTCCTAGGTCCGCGACTCGCATGCGATCCACCTCGACGATGGCTTGGGGCAAATCGATTTTGAGATCGGTGTCGACATACCGAAATTTCCTGGAGGCGTATCCTTTGCCGACGATTTGTCCTGCTTGTGCTCCGAGCTCTTCGATCGATCGATCGGTTTTGACGATCAACTCGACATCCGCGCTTCCGGCACCGGGAAGTGAACTGGGCAGACCCGGATATGCTTTGATGCTGGTCGCATCGGCGACCTGCTTGTAAACATCGTTGAGCATCTGCTCGGTATTCCTATCGCGATGGTCGAATTCGACGGTGCGAATGCCTCCGAAACCTCCGCTCGAGAATGCAACGGCCCATACATAATTGACTTCGGGGATACCCTGGAGTTTGCTCGACAGTTGCGAGATCGCTTCCGAGGTGGATTCCAGGGATGCATCGGGTGCGGCCTGAATCCCCATGGTGATGTTGCTTTGATCTTCCACCGGTGCCAACTCGCGACCGCTTTGTTGATACAGTGGCCAAGCGAACAGGGTGATCATGACCGTCATCGCGATCAGTGCCCATCGGATCTCTATCGCGAACTGGACGGCGGCACCGTAGACTTCCTTGAGCCAATCGAAAAATCGATTGGTTTTCCGGGTCAGCCACCCTTCGCGACCACCTGCGGGGATCAAGTACGCGCTCATGATCGGCGAGAGTGTGACGGCTGCAAACCCGGATACGATCACGGCCGCTGCTAGCGAGAATGCGAACTCCTTGAAGAGCATGCCTGTGAGCCCCGTTTGAAATCCGATCGGAGTGTAGACAACCGCCAGCGTGATGGTCATAGCGATGATCGGCCCTACTAGCTCGCGCGAACCGAGGACTGCGGCGCGCAAGCGACTCTTACCCTCCTGAATATGCCGTTGAATGTTCTCAACGACAACGATCGCATCGTCGACGACCAGTCCGACCGATAGAACAATCGCGAGAATCGTCAGAAGGTTCAGGCTGAAACCCATGACGTACATGAGCATCGCCGCACCGATCAGCGAGACCGGCATGGCGATCAGAGGAACCAGCGCAGTCCTGATCGAACCGACGAAAAGAAACACCACGACACCGACGATCAAGATGGTTTCAAACAGTGTCTTACTGATCTCGGTGAGCGCCTCCTGCATGAATTGAGTCGCATCGAAAGCAACATCCGCCTTCAAGTGCTCGGGAAGCGTACCGCGCAGTGCGTCCAACGCTTCTCGAAGTTTCCTGGAGACCTCGATTTCATTGACGCCTGGGAGGGGCCATACCGAGATATAAACCGCATCATGTCCTTTATACATGGCGACCGCGCCTGCTTCTTCGGCACCCAGTTCCACGCGAGCGATGTCCTTGAGCCGAATGGTGCCAGAGGGACGTTGTATGACAACGATTTCCTCGAACTCTTCGACCGATTTCAGGTCGGTATTGGTGACCAAATCGACTTGATTGTCCTGATTCTTCACCCGGCCAATCGCGGCCAAAAAATTGTTGCGTTGAAGCGCGGAAAACACCTCGCCAGCCGTGAGATTCAGCTCCGATAATTTCTGCGGCACAATCCAAATGCGCATCGCGGGCAATCGCCCCGCCTCGATGCCAATACGCTGGATGCCATCGACCGTGGACAATTGAGGCTGAATGTTTCGGCTGAGCCAATCGGTGATCTGGGAGATATCCCACTGGTCTGAAGTGAAGCTCAAATACATCGATGCGTTCGGTCGATCGGCTCGCTCAATGAAAACCGAAGGGGGCTCGGCATCCGAGGGGAGTTCGCGCCGGATTTGTTGCAATCTCGCATTCACCTCCGTGAGCGCCTGGGTACTGTCGTGATTGAACTTCAATCGGATTTTGACTTCGCTCGAACTTGCAGTGCTCGATGATTCAACGTAATCAACTCCTGCAATCGACGATACCGCACGTTCGATCGGAACGGTAAGGAATCCGCGGATCGTCTCAGCACTCGCTCCGATATAGAACGTGCGGATGGTGATCGAGGTGCTTTCGAAGCGAGGGAACTGCTGGATCGGCAGCAGAAAAATGGTGCGGAGCCCGATCAGCACGATGGTCAAGTTGAGGACCATGGCAATGATCGGATAACGCAGGAATAGATCGGTGATCGATTTCAACTCAATTCAGCTCCCGCTCTTCTCGGAGCTGGGACGAACATCTCGTACCGCCAGCCCAGGTCGCAGCTTAAAGGCCCCTTGCGAGATGACTCGATCACCCAATGCAACTCCCTCTTGGACCACTACCAAGTTGTCGAGATTCTGCATGGTCTTCACCGGCCGAGGTACCGCTCGATCCACTCCCTTGTCATCGGCGACCACTGCGTAGACATAGGAGCCCTCAGGGGAACGCAGTACAGCAGCGGCTGGAATCACCACCGCTTTATTCTTCGGACCGTACTCAACAAACACGTTCACGGAATCGTTGGGCGAAGGACGATCCTCCGATGCAGTGCACTCGGCGCGTACCATCAAGTTGCGAGTGAATCGATCCGATCGCGCATCGACAGCAATCACGCTTGCCGCTACCGGTTTACCTTGGACCTGGATTGTTACACTCTGGCCAGGCTGAATGTAGCTCGATATTCCCTGAGGGACGGCAAAGTCGACAAAGAAGCGATTGCCGGTTCCTGTCAGTGTTGTCAGTTCGACTCCCTCGGGCAGATACTGCCCTACGGAGACATTGATCAAGCCGACTCTCGCATCATACGGTGCTGTGATATTCCGCTTCGCAATCACTGCATCGAGCCGTTCGATTTCCGCTTCGGCACTCTCTTTATCGAACTGGCTTTGCTCCAGTTCGGTACTGGATGCGGCACCCGTTTCGCTCAAGCCGGTCAATCGCTTGAGCGATCGAGTCGCCATGTTGAGTTTGGCTTGGGCCGATTTCTTGGCTGCGATCTCGACGCTGCTGTCCAACTCGAGGAGCAGATCACCCTGTTTCACCGTCTGGCCGGAGTTCACATGCAGAGCGATGATCCGGCCGCTGGCCTCGGTGCGAACAGTCATCCACTGAGGCGCTACAACCGTCCCGATCGAGGTGGTGGATTGCCGATATTCGGATTCTTCGACATGTTCGATGCGAACCGACTCGACCACCTCCGGGGGGGCTGGTTTGCTCTTTGCCTCGGCAGCTTGCCGCGATTTGTAGGCGATCAGGCCCCACCCAATCCCTGCCGTAGCGGCCAGAACGATGGCGGATCCTACGAATGCTCGAAAAAAGTGGCTAAATCTCATGACTTTTGTAGTAAAGTTGGCCATTCGTGCCATCGTGCCTCAGAGGCCGGATAATCACAAGCGCGAATTCGAAACAAAATGTATCGAGACCGAACGGCTCTGGCCTGTTTCGGTAGAAATCAGCCCAGGAATTTGGTAGCGCGTACCAAAAGCCACGTGGGCGATTAACTTAGTACCGAGATTTTCAAAACTCCAAAATTCCACGATCCGATGTATTCTCTCCAACCACAAGGGATAGAAATGTTGATTCGCAACGCAACTTGGAAAAACGCAACCCTGATTCTTGCGATCGCCGCAGGGATGATCGCCCCAAACGTCCACGCACAGGATTCCGACGAGCGAAAAGACGAGACCCCAGGGATCAACTCCGGGTTGATTTCTCCCCTGAGGTTCCGCGGCATCGGACCCGCGTTCATGTCGGGACGCATTGGAGATATCGCCGTCGATCCAGTGAATCGTTCCACTTGGTACATCGCGGCATCGTCGGGGGGCGTTTGGAAGACGACCAATGCCGGGGTCACATTCTCACCGATCTTCGATGGCTACACATCGTTTTCGATCGGATGCGTGACGGTGAGTCCTCACGATCGACATACGATATGGGTCGGCACCGGTGAAAACAATTCGCAGCGCAGCGTTGCCTATGGCGATGGCGTTTACAAGTCGACTGATGGTGGGCAGTCATTTTCTAAGGTCGGTTTGGAAAACAGCGAACACATCGGAATGATCGCCGTCCATCCCACTGAACCCAACACTGTCTTCGTCGCTGCTCAAGGTCCGCTGTGGAAAGATGGTGGCGATCGCGGACTTTACAGAACCACCGATGGTGGAAGGTCCTGGTCGAAAGTGCTCGATATCAGCCCGATGACCGGTGTCAATGAAATACACATCGATCATGAGAATCCGGATGTGATGTATGCCACCTCCTATCAACGACGTCGCCATGAATGGGTCTTGATCGATGGCGGTCCGGAATCGGCGATCTACAAGTCCACCGACGGCGGAAGTACTTGGCGGAAAGCGAATCGAGGCTTGCCAGGTGGTGATCTTGGTCGGATCGGTTTGGATATCTCCCCAGTCAATTCCGAAGTAGTCTTCGCAATTGTCGAGGCAGGCGAAGGCAAGGGAGGATTCTATCGGAGCAAGAATCGAGGCGAGACCTGGGAACGCGTGGGTAGTTATGTATCCAGCGGCCCGCAGTACTACAACGAAATAGTATGCTGTCCGCACAATATCGATCGGGTCTACTCGCTCGACACCAACCTCATGGTCAGCGAAGATGGAGGCAAGACATTCGTCCCGGCCGGCGAAGATGACAAGCACGTCGACAACCACGCCATCGTCATCGACCCAGCGGATCCCAATCACCTGATCGTCGGATGCGACGGCGGGATCTATGAAACATGGGATCGTTGCAAGACGTATGACTACAAAGCGAATTTGCCGATCACTCAGTTCTACCGAGTCGCAGTATCCAACGAAAAACCGTTCTATTACGTTTACGGCGGAACCCAGGACAACGCGACTCAAGGTGGACCATCCCGAACCAACAACGATCACGGCATTCGCAACAGCGATTGGTTCGTGACGGTTTTTGGTGACGGATTCGAGCCAGCGGTCGATCCTCAAGATCCCGATACGGTTTACTCGCAATGGCAGTACGGCGGACTGGTACGATACAATCGCAAAACCGGTGAGCGAGTCGACATCAAGCCTCAAGAGTCCAAAGAAGGACCACCCTTGCGATGGAATTGGGACTCGCCACTGTTGATCTCTCCTCACAATCCCAAACGGCTCTACTACGCTTCGCAGATCCTCTTTCGCAGTGACGACCGCGGCGATAACTGGACCGCTATCAGTCCGGATCTCTCGCGTCAAATCGATCGCAATCAACTCAAAGTGATGGGCCGCGTTTGGAGTGTCGATGCCGTTGCCAAGAATTCTTCTACGTCGCTCTACGGCAACATCGTTTCTCTCGATGAGTCGCCACGAGTGGCAGGCCTCCTCTATGTCGGGACCGATGAAGGGTTGGTTCAAATCAGCGAGGATGGCGGCGGATCGTGGCGCAAGGTCGATCAGTTTGGATCTCTCGATGTCCCCGAGTTTGGATACATCAACGACATCGAAGCCGACCTCCATGATGACAACACCGTTTACGTCGCCGTGCAAAATCACAAGCGAGGGGACTTCAAGCCCTACATCTTGAAGTCGAACGATCGCGGTCGAACGTGGTCGGACATCACCGGCAATCTGCCGGTGCGCGGTAGCGTTTACACGCTCAAACAAGATCACGTCAATCCAAAGCTTCTGTTCTGCGGCACCGAGTTTGGAGTCTTCTTCACTATCGATGGGGGCGAGAAATGGGTGGCGATCAAATCGGGATTGCCAACGATTTCCATCCGCGACATGGAGATTCAGCGTCGTGAAAACGATCTGGTCTTAGCGACGTTTGGACGGGGCTTCTACATTCTCGATGATTACTCCCCGCTTCGGGATCTAAAGCCCGAATTGCTTGAAACCAATCACATGTTCCCGATCAAGAAAGGGCTGATGTTCCAAACGGTCACTCCGATGGGTGTCTCCGACCGCGGTTTCCAAGGAGCCAACTTCTACACCGCGCCCAACCCGGACTACGGAGTCACCTTCACGTTCTATCTGAAGGAAGAGTTGAAGTCGAAGAAGTCGGAACGAGAGAAGAAGGATCGCGAGCGGAGCAGCGGAGGGAGAGATGCACCCTATCCGAGTTGGGAAGACCTCAAAGCCGAAGATCGAGAAGTGGGGCCATCTCGATGGTTGACGATCCGCGATGCTGCGGGCAACGTGATACGCAAGATTCCGACCTCGACCGATAAAGGAATGGTTCGCACGACCTGGGATTACCGTCATGCTGGTGGTGGCGGAGGAGGAAGACGTCGATCCGCTGGTGCTGGACCGATCGCTGTTCCGGGCAAGTACACCATCGAGATTTCACAGATGGTCGAAGGAAACGTCACGGAAGTGATTCCCAAGGTCGAGTTCGAGATCGAGCCGCTTACGTTTGGCGACACGACCGAGATCAATCGCCAAGCCATCCTCGATTTCTCGAAGCAGGTGCTGAAGCTTGCCAATGCGGTAAGCGCTGCAACCCAGCAAGCGAGCGAAGCGTCCGAGCATTTGTCAGCGATCGAAGCGTTGACCAAATCGGCGGCTGAAGTCGACCCTGCGTTGTGGAAAGAGATCCGTGCACTGCAAGTGCGGCTGGTGAACGTTCAGGAGAAATTCTCGGGTGATCCAACCAGAACGCGGCGTAATGAGGACGCGATGCCGGGACTGCAGAGTCGGTTGGCGAATTCCATGATGGGGGCGATGGGGAGCACGAACGGTCCGACCGGAACCCATCGTCGGCAGTATGAAATAGCTGGAGAAGAGTTCGATGCCGCGATGGTAGAGCTCAATCAGTTGCTCGGGACAGACATTCCAGCGATGTTGAAGAAGCTCGACGATGTCGGCGCCCCATGGACTCCCGGCCGCGCGATTCCCAAGTGGAAGTGA
>CAYXFO010000210.1:0-7647 GCA_964464255.1 uncultured Pirellula sp. | reverse complement strand
GCTCCCTTCTCCCCCGCGGGGGAGAAGGGAGCAAGAGGGTTTGCGAATAGTTCCGCTCACCTAATCATCTCATAGCGGCGCGAGTGCAATCATAGTCGAGCAGCGCAAGCTTAATGGCACTCACTTTTAGATTCTTTGGAATTGGTTTCCGAACGCGTGGCGCGAGGCCGATTCGTTTGAAACGCTAGGACCAGCCGCCGTTTACAAGACCAGTGTCGTGTTGTGGCTCATCGATAGGTGGGTGGCACGCATTGAAGGGTTTGTCCTAATTTCGACTACAGAACGTGCCGTAAGGAGCTACAATTCTTAGCATGAATCGATACGACTATGATGTCATTGTGGTGGGGGCAGGACACGCAGGAACCGAGGCGGCAGCAGCAGCGGCTCGGCTCGGGGCTCGCGTCGCACTGCTGACCGGAAACCTAGACACCGTCGGACAGATGAGCTGCAACCCCGCGATTGGTGGAGTCGCCAAGGGGCAGATCGTTCGTGAAATCGATGCTCTCGGCGGCCTGATGGGCGAAACCATCGATCGCACCGGAATCCAGTTCCGATTGCTCAACAGCCGCAAAGGTCCCGCAATGCACTCCCCGCGGGCCCAGGCCGATAAAAAAGCCTACCAGTTCGACATCAAACGGCGCATCGAAGAACAATCCAATATCGACCTTCGACAAGAATTAGTCGAAGACCTCCTCACCGAGATTCGAGAAGGACACGAAACCATTTCCGGTGTCCGTGTCCGAGGGGATGCTATCTACCATGCACGGGCTGTCGTCTTGACCACCGGCACGTTCCTTCAAGCGGTCATGCACACGGGGGAAGCAAAGACACCTGGCGGCCGCGCTGGCGAAGGAACCACTTCCGGTATCAGCCATGCCCTCCATCGATTGGGCTTTCGCATTTCTCGGTTCAAAACCGGTACCCCCGCACGCCTCAACGGCCGAACAATCGATTACTCAAAAACGGAAATGCAGCCTGGAGACGATGCACCGCAAGCCTTCTCCTTCATGACCGATCAACTCCCCGAACCCCAGATGCCATGCTGGATCACCTACACGAACGAAGCAGTCCACGCACTGATCCGCGCCAATCTCCATCGCGCTCCAATGTACACCGGCCAGATCCAATCGTCCGGTCCTCGGTACTGCCCGTCGATCGAAGACAAAGTCGTTCGCTTCGCGGACAAGGATCGTCATCAATTGTTCCTGGAGCCCGAAGGACGACATACGCAAGAGATCTACGTCAACGGCATCTCCACCTCACTACCGCGTGATGTCCAAGATCAAATGTTCCGTTTGATACCGGGTCTCGAGCATGCCCAGATCATGCGCTATGGCTATGCTGTCGAATATGATTTTTGCCCACCCGATCAACTGACACCCTGGCTTGAGACCAAAAGCGTGCAGGGCTTATTCTTTGCCGGTCAGATCAACGGCACCACAGGTTACGAAGAGGCTGGCGCTCAAGGCCTAGTCGCTGGAGCCAGTGCAGCACTTCGACTCCAAGGCAAGGACGGTCTCGTCCTCCGTCGTGATGAAGCATACATCGGCGTGCTGATCGATGATCTCGTGACGTGTGGAGTGGATGAACCGTATCGTATGTTCACTAGCCGAGCCGAATATCGCATGATGCTGCGCCAAGACAATGCCGACAGGCGGTTGACTCCGATCGGATATCGGCTCGGACTGGTCGATGAATCGCGTCATCAGCGACTGCTCGATAAGCAAACGACGATGAATGCCATCCATCGCACCGTCGCTAGTCTGCGCATCGGGGATGTTCCTGGCGACAAGTATCTGAAGCGAAACGAAGTCACTTGGGATGAGCTCAAGAACAAATTTCCCTCGGAGTTGGCGCCGTTTCCCGACGCGATCGGGCTTCAGGTCGAATACGACATCAAATACGCGGGCTATGTTGCTCGCCAGCAAGTCCAGGTCGAACGCCAACAACGCATGTTGGACAAACAGATTCCACCGAGCTTTGATTACAACGCGATCGTCAGCCTCCGAAACGAAGCACGCCAAAAATTCAGCCGTATTCGCCCGCTCAATCTCGACCAAGCGGGCCGAATCAGCGGCATCACCCCCGCCGATATCGCCTTGGTCCTGGCCTATCTCGAGAATCCGAGACTGCGAGAAGGTTGCGAGGTGAGCAGCGAGTGAATGCAGACGTAATCATCGTCGGTGCAGGCCTGTCCGGCTTGACCGCCGCTCGCCATTTATACCAGCGAGGACGCAAGGTTCTGGTCCTCGAAGCCTCCGACCGCATCGGAGGGCGTATCAAGACCGACTGCATCGATGGCTTTCTCCTAGATCATGGTTTTCAGGTCTACCTCACCGCTTATGAAACGGCCGGTAGGGAACTGAATCTCACCGACCTGCGCCTTGGTTATTTCTCAGCAGGCTCGATGGTCCGATTGGGTCATCGATGGTCGACGGTGGTCGATCCAATGCGAGTACGCGGATGGTCACGACTGCAGGGAGCGGTCCGGACTGCGTTCTCGCCGGTCGCAACGCTTTCCGATAAGCTGCATCTCGCGATCTGGAAGCGCACTTCGGTGCAGCGCCGTGTTAAGGATATCCTGGTCCGCACCGGCGTCCCAGCTCGCGATTACCTGAAAGAGCGAGGATTCAGCGATCGAATCATCGAACGATTCTTTCGCCCGTTTTTTGGCGGTGTGTTTCTCGATCCGCAACTCGAAACCGATGCCTCGCGGATGGAGTTTGTTTTTCGCGCATTCAGCCTTGGCTATTCAACTTTACCCGAACATGGCATGCAGGCGATCCCTACGCAAATCGCTAGCCACCTACCCAAGGAATCTATACGCCTGTCGACAGCGGTTGCGAGAGTGGAACCCGGCGCGGTGATCTTGTGCGATGGCTCGCAGTGTCAAGCCACAGACATCATCGTCGCCACGGAACAACCCACTGCGAAGCGATTGCTGGGGGATAGAACCTCTGAGGCGGATTTCCCAAGTCGATCGACGGTCTGTCTCTATTTCGCCTTGACCATGCCGCCGACGAGACAGCCGATACTGATGCTAAACGGTTCCGGGGAGGGCCGAATCAATCACGTCGCATTTCCGAGTTTAGCTCAGCCGAGTTATGCACCCAAAGGTTGGACACTGGCTTCGGTCAATCTGGTCGGTCTAGCTGCTGATTTCGGTGAAGCAACCGTTCATGAAGTCCAGAACGAATTGGAGCAATGGTTTGGCTGGACGGTTCGAACGTGGCGGCATTTGCAAACGTATCGTATTCCATACGCCCTTCCAGACCAACGATTCTCTGCGATCGCAGCGTCCCCCAAGGGCAACCATCTCGGGGATCGGATCTATCGCTGCGGCGATTACTGCGAGGTTGCCAGTATCGAAGGTGCAATCCAAAGCGGATTAGCAGTGGCGGACCTCGTATCGCGGTATCCTGTTTGAGATTCCGTTCCGTGTGAAGCTTCATGACCATCAACGCGTTATACTGCAGTTGTCGGAAACGCTGATCAAGTTCTTTTGTTGAGGAAAACGCTGTGATTTTGAGTGCGCAATGTCCGAAACGGATCTTGGTATTCGGTACGTCCTTTCTTGCGATAGTGGGAGTACTGTACTCGATGAACATGTCCTGGGTGGATGGAGCTGATGCAGTGCAGGGCGCAAAATATTCGCTCACCAAACGGACGACGTTCCGAGACTGCGGACTGTGGAAACGTTCGACAGAGAATGTTACCTGGCAGTCTGAGCGGGTCGCGGTCATCATCTGCGATGTGTGGGATTACCATCACAGCATCAATGCCGTTCGCCGGCTCAATGAGATGTTGCCCACGATGAACGCTCTGGTTGCCAAGATGCGGTCGGCGGGCTCGCTGGTGATTCATGCCCCGAGCGATTGCATGCCACACTACGCGGAGCATCCGGCGCGCTTGCGAGCCGTCTCAGTTCCTCGAAAGGATCTTCCCCACCAAATCGCTTCGTGGAATTGCAGATTGGAAAAAGAGCTTTCGACAACCTATCCGCTCGATCAGTCCGATGGCGGGGAGGACGATGATCCCGAAGAGCATAAGGAATGGTCCGCGAAGCTTACATCCTTGGGACGCAATCCGGGTTTACCGTGGGCCGCTCAGAATCCTGCGATCGAAATCGACTCCAGCATGGATTACATCAGTGACCGAGGAGACGAGGTTTGGGCGATTCTGAAACATCATCAAATAGAGCATGTTGTGATGATCGGGGTGCATACCAATATGTGTGTGTTGGGCCGCCCCTTTGGCCTGCGGCAATTAGTGAATCAAGGGATGGATGTCGTCCTAGTACGTGACTTGACCGATTGCATGTACAACCCCAAGCGTTGGCCCTACGTTGACCATTACTCGGGCAACGATTTGATGATCGCTTATGTAGAACATGTCGTTTGTCCAACGATTACGAGCGATCAAATCCTGGGCGGGGCGCCTGTCGCATTCACCGACGACTCTCGCGTGAAAAAAGATCTTTCCCCGCACCAGATCGACAAGGCCGAAGGGAGAAATCCCGCCTGGGAACTGATTGCTTGGAAGAAGATTGCATCTGACTGGCTGGACCCATCGATCAAAAAGGACGGAAGTGGCGTAGTCAATAATCCGAAGACCGCAAGGTTGCGATGCTCTCTCCGAGTGCTACCTTCGGCATTTGACAAGCCGGTGGTTTTGACCCATCCTAGGATTCAAAAGGCTTGGCTCAACGGACATTCCTTACCAACATCCACCCGTCCCGCCGGACCCAAAAGTTTGGAATTGCGGCGCGAGTTCACTTTTGGAAATGATGACGCGAATGTCTTAGTGATTGAACTGGATTGCTCGAATCAATCACAAATCCCTGTTGGTCAGGAAACGTCGATGAGCCCCGTTCTGTTTGTGGGGGACCGCGGCATGCCGCTCGGAGGGGATTGGCAGTGGAAGCGAGAGCCTACGGATGCGGATATCAACTTAGCGTTGCCCGCCAAGTTTGCCCTCCCACCCGCGGTTTTCTACTCGGTGGACGCAATCTAGAGTAAGAACTTGTAAGAACGTGGGAACGCATTGCGGGGACGATGTCTGATGAGTATCCGCAAGAGAAGCAGTGGGAGTCCTGGTTTGCTTTTTTCCTGGTTTGCTTTTGTCCCGGCTGTACTACGGTCGTTCTGCATCAGCGATATCCACCGCTTCGATACCGATTTTTTCGATCACTCGATATCGATGCCCAGGCTGCAGATCCCGATAAACTTCCTGTTGACCACTCGGCCACAGGATTTCCACACTGTCGACTTGTGAGATGTTTCCCAGCCCCACATGCACCAGTCGCTCATTGGTGCCGTAGAAACCGTCTCCAACTGCGAGCGTGGCTACCCATCGCTCTTCACCCGAGCGAACAAAAACTCGAGTTCCGATTGCTTCGCGTTGCGACTGGACACCGATGAGTTCCAATTGCAGAAACGCGTTGGATGAGGATGTCGATTCATTGAGCAAAAGGGCTGCGGATCGATCGAGATGGGTGATTGCAAAATCCAGGCGACCGTCTCGATCGATATCAGCCATTGTGAGTGAGCGCCCGACGTTGTCTACATCGAAATACTCGCCTGGACTAGGCTCTTTCAGCCATTGGAAATTTCCCTTGCGGTTATGCAGTACTTGAGGTGGCATCTTCCATGGCGTGAGCATGTCGATGTGGCCATTGACAGTAATGAAATCTAGCCACCCGTCGTTATCGAGGTCTGCTAATTGGCAACCGAAACTGAGCCATTCTCGTGTGAATTCCCCTAGCCGAGCGGTTCGGGTTCCATCGATGAATACGCCTGGAGACACCTGCAAATAGAGGGTGCTGTCTTCGTAGCGAAAGTTGGTCACGATGATATCGAGGAGTCCGTCTCGATTCTGGTCGCCACATGCGATTCCCATCGATGCCTGCGAACGCCCCGCCGCATCGACAGCAACGCCTGCACGCATGCCGACCTCCTCGAGAGTCACATGTCCATCATCTTTTCGGCTGAGCAGTAAATGATTCGGGGAAACATCGTTCGCGAAGAACACGTCGTTGCTTCCGTTTCCATCGAGGTCGGTGATTAACGTACCCAACGCGTATCCGTCTACCAAAGATTCGAGGATAACTTCGGGTGCGAGAGTCCAACTGCCGTCGCCTTGATTGAACAGAATGCGACTTTTGCCGGGCTCGAAGCGTTTCGGATGACAGAAGATCAGATTCGGGTTTTGTGCGGTAGGACAACGCCTCGTGAAAACATCCTCGCCATGAATGTACGCCCCTTGCACGATATCGGGTAATGAGTCTCCGTTCAGATCCGCTGCTTGAATGGAACTGTTCCAATGCGCGGGTGCGAGAGCTTGCGGCAGGGGAATCGATTCAAAGGTACCATCCCCCTGATTTCGAAAGCAAGATATTTGCCCCAGGTCAGCAACGAGCAGATCATCGAAGCCATCTTGATCGATATCGGACACGCCGGTCCCTTGGCCGAATCCTCGATGAGCAACCCAAGCTTCACCTGCGGTATCGACGAACTGTTGCGACCGTATTGATCGGTAGAGGCTCTTCGGCTGATAAGCGGGCGAAGGCTTCATGGGGTTATCGCCGGCTTGCGAAAAAAACAAGTCGACCCATCCATCCCGATCGTAATCGATTGCCGAAACTCCACCTCCAAGTCCTTCGACGGTTGTCCATCCTCGCCCTGGTTCGGCACCGTTATTGTAGGTTGCATTCACACCGCGATCGGCGGCAACATCTCGAAGGCGTATCGGAACATTGGTGCTGGAGGCTACCGGGTTTTGCTCCAACATGTCTTGGGCGACTGTGGTTTGACCGGGGAGAGGCCAGCTATCCACTGGGAGCTTACCGAGTATCCGGCATTCCAACTTGGTACCTGCACGCAATCGCTTTTGTATTGCAACCAGCTCCTCAGGAAATGGTTTGCGTTCGTCAGCCAGGAGAATCGCAGTCCAACCGAATGCACCGAGCTCATCTTCTAATTCACGGTAGAGCTTGGCTATCTCAGCGAACGCTTCTCGTTTTCCAAGCCCTCGTTGAATCTGTTGGAAGAGATCTTTGATGCGCACCAATTTGCCCGCTTCGACTCGCACGGCAGCGGCTAAGTCCGACTGATGCATAGCGGTGAGCGTGACTGACAAAGCTTGCATCGCTGCCAGATGTCGTCGATCGATGCGGAGAGCCTCGGCATAGCATCGAGCGGCTTGTGCAAAGTTCATCTCCATTTCCTGGATGCGACCGAGAACATACCAATACTCTGGGTGTTGTTGATATCCCTGGGGTGGACTTGATAGCCAATCCGGTATCCCAGGCCATCGTTGGGTCTCTACAAGAGCTTCGCCGTACCAAATCCATGGCTCCAGAAGCTTCGGATTGTCCGATGTCAACGTCTTCAGGTCGTCGACCGTATCGCTCCATCGATTCGCTGCGGTCAACATACGAAGGTCCGCGAGGCGAGTATAGGGATCATCAGGAGCGAGTCCCTTTGCTGCTTCCCGCAAGGCAGGCATATCGACAGGCTCGCGAGTATCGACCCCATTCATCAAATCCGGTGTTGAAAAGTTCCCCAATCGTATCAATCGCTCGGTCAGGCGGTAGGCTTCCCAGCGACGTCCTTGTGCGTGGTAGATGTCCGCGAGCAAACGATTAGC